>DATBEY010000146.1:0-40813 GCA_036558765.1 Binatia bacterium
ATCAATTACAAGATCGGCGAAGTGCATGAGGGGACCGCGACCATGGACTGGATGGTGCAGGAGCAGGAGCGTGGCATCACGATTACTTCTGCCGCGACCACCTGTCACTGGCGCGATCATCGGATCAATATTATCGACACACCTGGCCATGTAGACTTTACCATTGAAGTTGAACGCTCGCTGCGAGTTTTGGACGGAGCGGTTGCGGTTTTCTGCTCCGTCGGCGGAGTCGAGCCGCAGACCGAAACTGTGTGGCGGCAGGCCGACAAGTACCGTGTGCCGCGGTTGGCGTTCGTCAACAAGATGGATCGGCTCGGTGCCGACTACTTCCGTGTCGTGAAGATGATCGAGGACCGATTGGGTGCCCGTACGGTGGTCGTGCAGTTGCCCATTGGCGCCGAAGACAAGTTTTCGGGCATTGTCGATTTAGTGACCATGAAGGCGGTGGTCTGGGAGGATGAAAGTCTCGGCGCTAAGTTTCACGAAGAGCCGATTCCGTCGGAGCTTAAGGCGCCGGCTGAAGAATATCGGGAGAAACTCGTCGAAGCGGCCGCCGATTGCGACGAGACCATTATGGTGAAATATCTCGACGGCAAAGAGGTGACCGAGGCGGAAATCCGATCCGCCATTCGCAATGGCACGTTGTCTCTCAAGGTTGTGCCGATTCTCTGTGGCTCAGCATTTCGGAACAAAGGCGTTCAACCGATGTTGGACGCGGTGGTCGATTATCTGCCCTCGCCTCTCGATATTCCTCCGGTCAAAGGGGTCGAGCCCGGAACGACGAAGCCGGCGGAGCGCCCAGCCAAGGATGATGCGCCGTTTTCCGCTCTCGCTTTCAAGATCATGACTGATCCTTTTGTCGGAACCCTGACCTTCTTTCGTGTCTACTCCGGCACGCTGAATTCGGGATCGAGCGTCTACAATTCGACCAAGAGTAAGCGAGAGCGCATCGGCCGTTTGTTAAAGATGCACGCCAACAAGCGCGAGGAGATCAAGGAAGTTTATGCGGGCGATATCGCCGCGGCTGTGGGTTTAAAGACCGCAACCACCGGCGACACGTTGTGTGATGAAAACAAGCCGATTGTCCTTGAATCGATCGATTTCCCGGACCCGGTTATCTCGATCGCGATCGAACCCAAAAGCAAAGCGGATCAGGAAAAACTCGGACTGTCATTACAAAAGCTCGCTACCGAAGATCCCTCGTTCAATGTCCGCACCGATGAAGAAACCGGGCAGACCATCATCTCCGGCATGGGCGAACTGCATCTCGAGATTATTGTCGACCGCTTGCTGCGGGAATTTAATGTCGGTGCTAACGTAGGCAAGCCGCAGGTCGCGTACAAAGAAACCGTGCGCAAGAAAGTCGAGCAGCAAGGCAGGTTTGTGCGGCAGACCGGCGGCCGTGGGCAGTATGGTGACGTCTGGATTACTCTCGAGCCGCAACAACCGGGGGCAGGATTCGAATTTGTCGATGCTGTCAAGGGCGGCTCGATTCCGCGTGAATACATTCCCGCTGTTCAGAAGGGCGTCAAAGAGGCGACGGAGAACGGGGCACTCGCCGGATATCCTGTGGTCGATGTTAAAGTAACCTTGTTCGATGGCAGCTACCATGACGTGGACTCCTCGGAGATTGCGTTTAAAATTGCCGGTTCTATGGCGTTCAAAGAGGCTGCACGCAAGGCCAATCCGGTATTGCTCGAGCCGATCATGGCGGTGGAAGTCGTGGTGCCGGAGGAGTTTATGGGTGATGTCATCGGTGATATTAGTTCGCGCCGGGGTAAAGTTTTAGGCATGGATACTCGACCGGCGGCGCAGGCGATCGATGCACGGGTGCCATTAGCGCAGATGTTCGGTTATGCGACCGACCTACGCTCGATGACTCAAGGAAGGGCGACTTACACCATGCAGTTTTCTCATTACGAACCAGTTCCGGCGGCGGTGGCTGAAGGCATTATCGCCAAATTTGATGGCAAGTCGGATGATCACGTATGAATGAAAAGATTAGGATTCGGCTGAAAGCCTATGACCACCGCGTGCTGGATCAGTCGGTGGGAGAAATAGTCGAGACGGTCAGGCGCACAGGGGGTCGAGTCGCCGGTCCGATCCCGCTACCAACGCGGATCGAAAGATTTACGGTCAATCGCTCGCCCCATGTGGATAAGAAATCGCGCGATCAGTACGAAATCCGCACGCACAAGCGATTGCTGGATATACTGGAACCGACGCAACAAACCATAGATGCCCTCGGTAAACTCGACATCGCTGCCGGGGTGGATGTGGAAATCAAACTTCAATAATGCGCAAACGGAGCAGCGTGACGTGATCGGAATGGCAATATGACAGGACTGATTGGTAGAAAACTCGGCATGACGCAATTTTATAACGCCGAGGGGAATGTGGTTCCAGCCACGGTGGTCGAAACCGGTCCTTGCATCGTCGTGCAAAAAAAGTTGGCGACGACCGATGGCTACAATGCGCTGCAGGTTGGTTTCGGATCAAAAAAAAACCAGCGGGTCAACAAAGCCGCGCAAGGCCATATGGCCAAAGCAGGCAAGGGCGCATTCGAGGTCCTCAGGGAATTTCGCCTCGAGGACGTCGGCCCCTATGAAGTTGGTCAAGAAATCAAGGCGGGAGATCTGTTCAAAGTTGGTGACCGGATCGATGTTTCAGGAATTTCCAAGGGCCACGGATTCTCAGGCGTGATCAAGCGCTGGTCGTTCGGCGGCTTCCCCGGTTCTCACGGCACACACGAATATTTTCGCCACGGCGGCTCCATCGGGAATCGCTCCTATCCCGGTCGTGTCCGCAAGGGAAAAAAAATGGCTGGCCATTGGGGAAATGAAACGGTATCGACGCAAAATCTTGAAGTCGTCGAGATTCGAGCGGAGGAAAATTTGCTGCTGATACGGGGGGCAGTGCCAGGGGCGAAGCGCGGGATTGTCATTTTACGCCCCGCAGTAAAAAGGTAGACGAAAATGGAAGTTCACGTGATTGAGCCGATCCTGAACGAAATGATTTTTGGCGCCAAGACGCGTACTCATCTCTTGCACCAGGCCGTGGTTATGCAGCTCGCCAATCGACGGACGGGCAGCGCGGCGACAAAGTCAAAGGGTTTTGTGAGCGGCGGCGGTAAAAAACCCTGGCGGCAAAAGGGCACGGGACGCGCACGCGCAGGCAGTATCCGGTCGCCGATCTGGGTTGGGGGCGGCACTGTATTCGGGCCTCAGCCTCGAGACTACTCGTACCGTATGCCGCGAACCGCGCGACGGGAGGCGTTGCTTTCGGCATTGAGCCTCAAGAAACGCGAAAGTAAACTTATCGTCGTCGATAAATTGGAGTTTGAACAAGCGAAGACGAAACTCATGGTTCAGGCTCTCGCCGAGCTTAAAGTCGTGAGCGCGTTGCTGGTCATCCCGCAAGCCGACGCCAAGATAGAGCGCTCAGCGCGCAATCTGCCGAACGTTAAAGTACTGCGTGTGGACGGTTTGAACGTTTACGATTTGCTGCGCTACGAGCACCTGATCCTCACCGAACAGGCTCTAAAAATTTTACAGGAGAAGCTGGCGGCATGAAGAGTCCGCAAGATGTGATTCGAGCGCCCCTGATCTCGGAAAAAGGCACCCAGCTCACCGAAAGCGCGAATCAGGTGCTGTTCAAAGTCAGTGCGGGCGCCAATAAGATCGAAGTGAAGCGGGCGGTGGAGAGCTTGTTTAAAGTGACGGTGGTGCAGGTCCGGATGGCGCGTTATCTCGGCAAGATGCGCCGCATCGGTAGAAATATGGGGCGGCGCTCCGATTGGAAAAAGGCTTACGTGACGCTCAAAGAGGGCGACAAAATCGACTTTTTTGGCGGCGCATAGAGATTGGCTTAGAGAATCAAGATGGCGATTAAAACTTATCAACCCACCTCTGCGGGGATGCGCTTTCGTACCGGACTAAGCTTCGATGAGATCAGCAAAACCGGAGCGGAAAAAGGTTTGCGTGAACGGCTCAATCGTAGCGGCGGGCGCAATAACACCGGCCGAGTAACGGCGGACCATCGCGGCGGCGGTCACAAGCGGCTTTATCGAGTCATCGATTTCCGGCGTAACAAGCTTAATATCCCGGCCAAGGTGGAGGCGATCGAGTATGACCCGAATCGATCCGCACGAATTGCGCTCCTCTGTTATGCCGATGGAGAGCGCCGCTACATTCTTGCGCCCGACCGGCTGCGCTTAGGTGCTTCAGTGATTGCCGGCGACGATAATATCGACATTCAGCCGGGCAATTCCCTACCTCTCAAATTCATTCCGGTCGGCACCGTGATTCATAATATCGAGCTCAAGATCGGCAAAGGGGGACAATTGGTCCGGAGCGCCGGATTAGGCGCGCAACTGATGGCTAAAGAAGGCGCGTATGCGCTGGTTAAACTACCGTCCGGCGAACTGCGCTACGTCTTGGCGGATTGTCGTGCCACTATCGGCCAGGTCGGCAATGCCGACCAAGAAAATGTTTCCTGGGGCAAAGCTGGTAGAATTCGCTGGCTTGGCTTTCGGCCGACGACGCGCGGTATTGCCAAAAATCCGGTTGATCACCCACACGGCGGCGGTGAAGGGCGATCGAAGGGCAATCACCCGATGACGCCCTGGGGCAAGCCCACCAAGGGCTACAAGACGAGAAAAAACCACCTCTCCGATAAGTACATCGTTCAAAGGAGAAAGGGTAGGTAGTCATGGCCCGTTCGATTAAAAAAGGTCCTTTTGTGGACGACCACTTACTGAAAAAGATTGTTGCGATGGGCGCGTCACGTCAGAAGCAGGTCGTGCGCACCTGGTCGCGCCGTTCAACGATTACGCCGGAGATGGTCGGCTACACGATCGGCGTTCATAACGGCAGAAAATTTATTCCAGTTTTTGTGAGTGAAAATATGGTCGGTCATAAACTTGGTGAATTTGCGCCGACGCGTACCTTCTACGCGCACTCGGGCGACCGCAAGGCGGAGGCAAAAGAGACTACGGGGGCTCCGCCGGGGGCACCAACCGCTGCTGCTGCAGCGCGCCCTGTGGCAGCGCCCGCGCCCAAAGCATAGCGCAGAAGGAATAAGCTTCGGGTCGGCAAGTAAAAAAATATGGAAACACGCGCGATGACAAAATTTATCCGAGTCTCGCCCCGAAAGGTGCGCCTGGTGGTAGATCAAATTCGCGGGAAGGGCGTCGAGGAGGCACTGAATATCCTCAAGTTCATTCCCAAACGCTCCGCCAGCATCGTTGCCAAGACGGTGCGCACGGCAGTTGCCAATGCCGAGAATACGCAGAGTGTCGACGTCGATCGTTTGTTCATCAAACAGGCAAAAGTAGACGAAGCCGGGATGTGGAAACGCTTTACCTCGCGGGCCCAGGGTCGAGCCACGCGAGTGCGCAAGCGGCTAAGCCACGTCACGATCGTTGTCGATGAAGGTCAGGAGAGGAGTTAAAGCTCGATGGGTCAGAAAACGCATCCGAAGATGTTTCGTCTCGGCGTAATCGAGTCCTGGGATTCGAAGTGGTTTGCACGGCATGATTATCCGAAACTCCTCCATGAAGATTTTCGGGTGAAGAAATTTCTCAAAAGCCGGCTCTATCACGCCGGTATCTCGCGCATTGAAATCGAGCGGGCGGCGAACAAAGCCAAGATCAATATCCATACAGCACGACCCGGCATCGTCATTGGCAAGAAAGGCGCCGAGATCGAAAAGCTCAAGGAGGAGATCACCAAGCTTACGCAGCGGGAGAGCTACATCAACATTCACGAAGTGCGCCGTCCGGACCTGGATGCGCAATTGGCCGCGGAGAATGTCGCGCTCCAGTTGGAACGGCGCGTCGCGTTTCGGCGGGCCATGAAGGAAAGCGTCTCTCGCGCGATGCGCATGGGAGCACAAGGCGTGAAGATCCAGTGCGCCGGGCGGTTGGGAGGCTCGGAGATTGCCCGCACGGAATGGTATCGCGAAGGGCGAGTGCCGCTGCATACGCTGCGGGCCGACATCAGTTACGGCTTTGCCGAGGCGCGCACAACCTACGGCGTGATCGGCGTTAAAGTCTGGATTTTCCGGGGCGAAGTTTTGACCGCAGAAGAAGAGCAGCAAAAAGCGATGTTGGGTGGGTAGGAGTTCGGTCGGATTGCTTTGATCCGTGTGATGTCGAAAGACGACGATGCTTGAACCGAAAAAAGTCAAATACAGAAAACTGCAAAAGGGGCGTCGCCGCGGCACGGCCCATCGGGGATCGACGCTTGCTTTCGGCGATTTTGGCCTGAAGGCGATTGGTCGCGGTTGGATGAGCGCCCGAGAAATCGAGGCGGCGCGTGTTGCGCTCACGCGTTACTTGAAACGCGGTGGCAAGGTCTGGATTCGTATATTTCCTGACAAGCCACTGACAAAAAAACCTCTGGAAACCCGCATGGGAAAGGGCAAGGGCGCACCCGAAATGTGGGTGGCGGTGGTGCAGCCGGGACGAATCCTGTTCGAGATGGAAGGGGTCGAAGGACCGCTCGCGAGAGAAGCGTTTCGTCTGGCGGCACATAAGCTGTCGATTCCGACGATCACGGTAGAACGACGAGGAGCAGTTCATGGAAGCTAAGGAGTTGCGCGAGATGAGCGCAGAGGATCTCGTGCAAAAAAGAACCAGCTTGCGCGAGGAGATCACTCACCTGAAGCTGAAGCGAGCCACAAGCCGTTTGGAGAACCCGATGAAGCTTAAAGAAACCAAGCGAGATTTAGCTCGCATTGAAACCATTCTGCGCGAGAAGGCGCTCAGGCCTGAGAGGTAAAATGGACAATCGAGGCCTAAGAAAAGAACGCATCGGTGTCATCGTCAGTGACCGGATGCAAAAAACCGTGGTGGTTACCGTAGAACGGACGGTGACCCACCCGAAGTACAAGAAGATCCTGCGCCGGCGTGCCAACGTCAAGGCGCACGACGAAACGAATCAGTGCCGCATCGGCGATCGCGTGCTGATCGTAGAATGCCGGCCGCTCAGCCGAGATAAAAGGTGGCGCGTCAGCAAGGTACTTGAACGAGCGAAGACGGTGCAAGAGGCGCCCCAAGCGGCGGGCGCTTAGTTGTGGGGCTGAGGTCGATTCATGATTCAGATGAGAACAACTCTGGATGTTGCCGATAACTCCGGCGCGCGTCGCGTACAATGTATCAAGGTGCTCGGCGGGAGCAAACGCAAATACGCCTCCATCGGCGACATTATCGTGGTTTCTGTGAAAGAAGCGATTCCCAATGGCAAGGTCAAAAAGGGCGACGTCATGAAGGCGGTGGTGGTGCGTACCGCCAAAGAACTAGGCCGGCCGGATGGCACGTATATTCGCTTCGATAATAACTCCGCAGTGCTGATCGATAATCAAAAGGAACCGATCGGCACACGTATTTTCGGTCCGGTGGCGCGCGAGCTCAGAGCCAAGAAATTTATGAAAATAATTTCGCTCGCACCGGAAGTACTGTAATCGAGGATTAAGAGAGGACCTTGTGCAGATTCGTAAGAACGACAGCGTCATTGTGATTGGCGGCAAAGAAAGGGGAAAAACCGGCAAAGTGCTGCGCGTCCTGCCGGATAGGGAGGCGGTTGTTATCGAGCGGCTCAACATGGTGAAGCGGCACACCAAACCGCGCGGGCCGCAACAGCCTGGCGGGATTGTCGAAAAAGAGGCGGCGATCCACGCATCGAATATTATGATCCTTTGTGACAAATGTAATGCGCCGGTGCGGGTGGGTCATAAGACGCTGGCCGACGGAAAAAAGATCCGAATTTGCCGCCGCTGCAATGAAGCTTTGGATTGACGGTGCAACCATGGCGCGATTAAAAACGAAATACACAAACGATGTTGTTCCGGCGATGATGAAAGAGTTCAATTACAAGAACTCCATGCAGGTGCCGCGTCTGGAAAAAATCACGTTGAATGTCGGGGTCGGCGAGGCGACGCAGAACGCCAAAGCCATCGATTCGACGGTTGCTGAGATCACTGCAATCGCAGGCCAAAAACCGGTAGTGACGCGAGCGAAGAAAGCCATCGCCAATTTCAAACTCCGCGAAGGCGTGCCGATCGGGTGCATGGTGACGCTTCGCCGCGAGCGTATGTATGAGTTCCTGGATCGCTTGATTCACGTGGCGCTGCCGCGTGTGCGCGACTTCAAAGGAGTGTCGGACCGGTCCTTCGACGGTCGCGGCAATTACTCCCTGGGCTTACGGGAGCAAATTATTTTTCCGGAAATTCACGCTGACAAGGTCGAAAAAACCCGCGGTATGACGATCACGATCGCGACCACAGCAAAGACAGATCAGGAAGGACGAACCCTGCTTAAATTGATGGGGATGCCGTTCGCGAGCTAGAGAGGGAGAATCCATTGGCCAAGACATGTCTTCGGATCAAGGCCGAGAGGCCGAACAAGTTTAAAGTGCGGGAGTACAACCGCTGCCCGTTGTGTGGCCGGTCGCGGGCTTTTTACCGGCGCTTTCGCATGTGCCGGCTTTGCTTGCGCGATCACGCTCGCAAGGGTCATATCCCAGGGTTAATCAAGGCCAGCTGGTAATTGGAGCGACAAAGATGGGAATGACCGATCCAATCGCAGATATGCTGACGCGTATTCGCAATGCATCACGGGCCCGCCACCAAAGAGTTTCGGTGCCGTGGTCACGATTGAAGGAAAGCATCATCAAGATCCTGATCGAAGAAGGGTACTTGAAGGATCAAAAGAAGGTGAAAGCCGCGGTGGGTGGGGGTGAGGAGATCCTGATTCAGCTAAAATTCGATCGGGAGAATCGCCCGATCATCGCGGGATTGAAAAGAGTTAGTACGCCCGGGCGCCGAGTTTATGTCAGCTCCAAGGCGATGGCTCCTGTGCGCAAAGGCCTGGGAGTGCATGTGCTCTCGACGCCGAAAGGGATTCTGGTGGATCGTGAGGCTCAGAAGGCCAAGGTCGGCGGCGAACTGATTTGCTCTGTATGGTAAGCCTGAATCGAGGTGTCCAGTGTCGCGCATTGGCAAATTGCCGGTAACAATTCCGAGCGGTGTTAAAGTCGCAGTGGATTCGAACGGTGTTCGCTTAGAAGGCCCGAAAGGTAAGCTGCAAGCCACCTTGCCGCCGGATGTCGATGTTAAAGTCGAGGGCAACGTGGTGCGCGTCGGGCGGCGAAATGACGAACGGAAATCGAGAGCGGTACATGGCCTCACGCGAAAGCTGATCGCGAACATGGCGCAAGGGGTGAGCCAAGGCTTCAGCCGTGTGCTCGATATCAATGGGGTGGGTTACCGAGCCGAAGTTAAAGGCCAGGAAATCCACATGACCCTGGGCTATTCTCATCCGGTGGTGTTTCCATTACCCACGGGGGTGAGCGCGTCGGTAGAACGACAGATTATCATTACACTCACGAGCGCCGATCGTCAGTTGCTTGGAGAGACCGCAGCAAAAATTCGCAGCCTCAGGCCGCCGGAGCCCTACAAAGGCAAGGGCATTAAGTATCGCGAGGAAGTGATCAAACGCAAAGCCGGTAAAGCCGTCGGCTCGGCAGGCGGAAAGTAGTTATGGGCAACAAACGGGTCAATATCGCGCGGCTGCGCCGAAAAATGCGCGTCCGCCAAAAAGTCCAGGGCACGGACGCGCGCCCGCGCGTGTGTGTGTTTCGTAGCAATAAATACATTTACGCTCAGGTGATCTCCGATAGCGAGGGAAAGACTCTAGCTTCAGCCTCGAGCCTCGCGGCGACGGACAAGGCGCGCAAGGGCGTTGAAGTCGCGAAACAGGTAGGGCTCGCGTTGGCCAAGATCTGCAAGGAAAAAAATATTGACAAGGTGGTTTTCGATCGCAATGGATTTCTATTCCATGGCCAGGTTAAGGCTTTAGCCGACGGTGCCCGAGAGGGCGGCTTGGAATTTTGAACAGCCTGAATAACGAGAGGTACCTTTGGAACGAATCGATCCGCAGGGTTTGGAACTCAAAGAAAAAGTAGTTCACATCAGCCGGGTGGCGAAAGTGGTAAAAGGCGGCCGGCGCTTCAGTTTTAGCGCTCTTGTCGTCGTCGGTGACAGCCGCTCGGTGGTGGGTTACGGTTTGGGTAAAGCCAACGAAGTGCCGGAGGCAATCCGTAAGGGTCTCGAGCAAGCCAAAAAGAGCTTAATCCGAGTGCCCGTCATGGACGGCACGATTCCGTTTGAAGTCACGGGTCGTTACGGCGCAGGGTACGTCATTCTCAAGCCGGCCTCGGATGGCACCGGCGTGATTGCAGGCGGCGGTGTTCGCGCCGTAGTGGAAGCCTCGGGCATTCAGAATGTTTTGACCAAATGCATCGGTTCCAATAATCCGCACAATATGGTTAAAGCGACTATAGAAGCATTGCGCGATTTGCGCGCTCCTGAAGAGATTGCCGATCGGCGCGGCAAAATTTTAGCGGAGATCCGGTAGCAAATGAGAATCGACGAACTCAAGCCAGCTCCACGGTCGAACAAAAAGCGCAAGCGAGTTGGCCGCGGCGACGGTTCAGGGCACGGCAAGACTTCAGGCCGCGGTCATAAGGGCCAAGGCGCGCGTTCCGGCGGGAACGTCCAACCCGGCTTCGAAGGCGGGCAGATGCCTTTGCAGAGGCGTTTACCAAAGCGCGGTTTCCATAACCCTTTTCGAGTCCAAATGTCTGTAGTTAACCTTGCTCAGCTCGAAGCTCTTTCCGAAAACGAAGTAACGCCCGAAAGCATGGCCCAGCATGGCCTGATCGCAGGTAAAGGCCGCCGGGTCAAGGTTCTCGGAGATGGAGCACTGACGAGGCCCTTATCGGTCAAAGCTCATGGATTTTCCGCCGCGGCGAAAGAGAAGATCGAAGCGGCAGGCGGCAAAGTGGAGTTAATACCTCTTCATGCTTAACGGATTTCAGAACGCGTCACGAATTCCCGAGTTGCGCCGGCGTCTGCTTTTCACGCTAGCCATGCTGGCGGTGTATCGACTCGGTATTCATGTGCCCACGCCGGGTATTGATCGTCAGGCGATGGCGGCATTCTTCGATCAGCAAAAGAATACGCTTTTCGGCTTTCTCAACCTTTTTTCAGGCGGCGCGCTCGAGCAATTTTCGGTGTTTTCACTGGGCATCATGCCCTATATCAGTGCATCAATTATTTTACAGCTACTGACGGTTGTTTTTCCTTATTTGGAGCGGCTCTCAAAGGAAGGCGAAATCGGCCGACGCAAAATTACGCAGTACACGCGTTACGGCACGGTGGTGTTATCGATCGTTCAAGGCATGATGATCAGCGTTGGGCTCGAGGGCACGCAAGGGCCCGGCGGACAAGGCTTGGTATTGTCAGCCGGATGGGGTTTTCGTCTGATGACGGTGATCACGCTGACCTCGGGAACGGCCTTTATCATGTGGCTAGGCGAGCAGATTACCGAGCGCGGTATTGGTAACGGCATATCGCTAATCATTTTCGCCGGTATCGTCGCGCGGCTGCCGTCGGCCGTTACGACAACCCTGCAGTTCATGCGCGAGGGTGAATTGGGCGCCTTGGTGGCGTTATTAATCCTCGTGCTCAGCATTATTGTTGTCGGCGCGATCATTTTCGTCGAGCGCGGACAGCGTCGCATTCCAGTGCAGTATGCGAAACGCGTGGTGGGACGGAAAATGTATGGCGGTATGACTTCGCATCTGCCGCTCAAAATCAACACGGCCAATGTCATACCGCCGATCTTCGCATCCTCGATCCTGATTTTCCCCGCCACCTTGGCGCAATTCGCCAATCATCCCTGGGTGCAGACCATTTCCGGCTGGCTCTCACCCGGGAACTGGCTGCACGACCTGATCTATGTGATCCTGATCATCTTTTTCGCGTTCTTCTACACCGCAGTGGTATTTAATCCGGTCGATGTCGCCGATAACATGAAAAAGGCGGGCGGTTATATTCCCGGCATTCGACCTGGGCAAAAAACAGCCGAGTACATCGAACGCGTGCTGTCGCGCGTCACCTTGAGCGGTGCGATTTATCTGTGCGTCGTTTGCCTTTTGCCGACCATATTGGTCCGGCAGTTTAACGTCCCATTCTATTTTGGCGGCACCGCGCTTTTGATTGTCGTGGGTGTGGCGCTGGACACGGTCGCGCAGGCGGAAACTCATCTGATCACCCGCAACTACGAAGGGTTTATGAAGCGGGGGCGGTTGCGCGGCAGAAGGGGCTGAGTGTGGCCGGAGTGGCGCGGGTTGTCTTATTGGGTCCGCCAGGAGCAGGTAAAGGGACTCAGGCGAAGTTGCTCCTAGAACAATACGGCGGGTGTCAAATATCGACCGGCGATATTTTGCGCAAAGCCGTTGCGCAGCAGACCGCTTTAGGAAAAGAAGCGGGCGAATATGTCAAACGCGGCGCGCTCGTGCCGGATGACCTCATCGTTAACCTTGTGGCGGAGCGGCTGAAGGAACCAGATTGCGAGCACGGGTTTATTCTCGATGGTTTCCCGCGTACGATTCCGCAGGCGGAGAGCCTAGATCGGATCCTGAACACAAGTGGCCAGAATCTAAATCGGGTCATCTCGGTTCAGGTGCCGAAGAACCTCATTATCGAACGCCTTGCGGGACGACGTACCTGCCGAAGCTGCGGAGCGCTGGCCCATGTGATTTTCGATCCGCCGAAACGGAACGATATCTGTGACCGCTGCGGCGAGGAGCTTTTCCAACGCGAGGACGATCGCGAAGCGACTATTGCGCACCGGCTTGAGGTTTATGAGACCCAAACGGCGCCGCTCATAGATTACTACCGTCAGCGCGGTGTGCTCACGGAAATCGACGGAGTCGGAAGCATCGAAGAAATTCGCCGCCGGGTCGGCCAATCCTTGGGAGACGCAGCGAAGTGATTTCGCTCAAATCGCCTCGAGAAATCGAGATCATGAGGCGGGCGAATGTGATTGTCGCAGAAGTTTTGCAGGAGCTGAAGGCGCGGGTTGCTCCTGATGTGACCACCTTGGAACTGGACGCCATCGCGGAAGAGCTGACGCTCAAGAAGAAGGCTGTTCCAGCTTTCAAGGGCTATACCGTCGGGGGTCGCGTTTATCCGCGTTGCTTGTGCGCTTCCATAAACGAGGAGATTGTGCACGGTATTCCCTCGAACCGACCGCTGCGCGAAGGGGACATTATCGGTTTAGATTACGGCGTCATATATGACGGTTTTTACGGGGATTCCGCGATCACCGTAGGGATAGGCAAGGTGAGCGAAGAAGCGCAGCGATTGATGGACGTCACCGAACAATCCCTCTATCGAGGCATTCAGGAACTCCAGGAGGGAAAGCGATTAGGTGATCTGGGTGCGGCTGTGCAGCGGTTCGCCGAAAGCGCTGGGTTTTCCGTCGTGCGGGCGTTTGTCGGCCACGGCATCGGTAAAAAACTGCATGAAGAACCGCCGGTGCCGAATTACGGTGAGCCGGATCGCGGTCTTCGGCTCAAAGAAGGAATGGTCCTGGCGATCGAGCCTATGGTCAATGTCGGCAGTTACGAAGTTGAAATCAAGGAAGACGGTTGGACCGCGGTTACCAAAGACGGCAGCTTGGCCGCCCATTTTGAGCATTCGGTGGCGATCACTAAAAACGGGCCCTATATTTTGAGTCAGCTCTAAATCGCGGCGAACCGCGGCAGGCAGGTTGTCTATGCCAAAAGAAGACGCCATCGAAGTAACCGGTACGGTGCTGGAGACGCTGCCCAACGCCATGTTCCGCGTCGAGCTTGACAACGGACACAAGGTGCTCGCGCATATTTCCGGAAAGATGCGCATGCACTACATCAAAATTCTTCCCGGTGACAAAGTAAAGATCGAACTTTCGCCGTACGATCTGGCCCGTGGGAGAATTATATTTCGCGAACGTTAGAGAGGAGTGGCCGTGAAGGTTCGGGCATCGGTAAAAAAAATTTGCAACAAGTGCAAAGTCATTCGCCGGAAGGGCGTTGTGCGCATCCAGTGCGAGAATACCAAACACAAGCAACGGCAAGGATGAAGAAAATTTAGATTTGCGATGGCGGATTTTAGATTCAACCGATTTTCGCGGGTCCAATCTAAAATCGAAAATGGGCTAGCCCTAGGGAATTTTAGGAGAAGAAGATGGCACGTATTGCAGGTGTAGATTTGCCCAAGAGCAAGCGAATGGAAGTCGCGCTCACTTACGTTTACGGGATTGGGCGCAGCTCGTCACGGAACATATTGGGAAAGGCGGGCATTTCCCTCGATTTGAAAAGTGACGATTTGACCGATGACGATACGGCCAAGATCCGCCAGGTGATCGAACAGGAATACAAGGTTGAAGGGGATCTCAGGCGCGACGTCACGGCAAATATCAAGCGGCACCTCGACATGGGATCGTATCGCGGGCAGCGCCACCGCAGAAATCTGCCGGTGCACGGGCAGCGCACCCATACGAATGCGCGGACGCGCAAAGGACCGCGCAAAACCGTCGCTGGCAAGAAGCCGGCGCCGTCGAAAGGTTAAGAGGAGCCGAGTATATGGCAGACGCCACGGACGAGAAGCAGAAGCCTGAGTCATCGGAGAAGGCAAACGAGCGTGCGGCGCGGAGAAAGCGCGGCCGAAAAAACATCGCCGAAGGGGTGGTGCATATCCATTCAACATTCAACAACACCATCGTCACGATTACGGATTACCAGGGAAATGTCATTTCGTGGTCGAGCGCCGGTGCGATGGGATTCAAGGGATCGCGCAAGGGTACGCCGTTTGCCGCGCAGCAGGCGGCGGACAGTGCGGCAAAAAAAGCCATGGATCATGGCCTGAGGAGCGTGCAGATCTTCGTCCGGGGCCCTGGGGCAGGACGGGAATCGGCACTGCGCGCCCTGCAATCCGCAGGGATCAATATTAGTTTGATCAAAGATGTGACGCCGATTCCGCATAACGGCTGCCGTCCGCCGAAGCGGCGGCGGGTCTAATAGTTACAGGAGGAGATTGGCTTGGCTAGATATACCGAATCGGTGTGCCGACTTTGCAGGCGTGAAAATTTGAAGCTCTTTTTAAAAGGGGAGCGTTGTTACACGGATAAATGCGCCATCGAACGGCGGAATTATCCGCCGGGACAGCATGGGCAAGGTAGACCGAAATTTTCCGAATACAGTATTCAGCTGCGCGAAAAACAGAAGGTAAAGCGGATTTACGGTTTGCTCGAAAGGCAGTTTCGCCGTACCTTCACTGAGGCTGCGCGGACCAAGGGCATTACCGGCGAGACGCTGCTCACCTTGCTGGAACGGCGCCTCGACAATGTCGCCTATCGACTGGGTTTCGCCAGTTCACGACCGGAGGCGCGAACTCTGGTGCGACACGGCCACGTGCTTGTCAACGGCAGGAAGGTCAATATCCCATCTTACACCGTGCGTGTGGGGGACCTGGTTTCGATCAAAGAATCGAGCCGGCAACTCGGGCGCGTGCAGGCCGCCATGGAGGGAGCACAGCGCCGCGGTATTCCCGATTGGGCGGAAGTTGACCGTGAAGCTGTGAACGGGCGGATCAGGCTATTGCCGTCACGCAGCGATATCACGATGCCGATCAACGAAAAACTGATTGTCGAGTTGTACTCGAAGTGAGTTCGAGCCGGGGAGACGCTATGTCTACAATGTATAAACATTGGACGGATTTGATTAAGCCTAAGCAATTGGAGGTGGAAGAGAAAACTCTGACCTCAAACTACGGTAAATTTTACGCGGAGCCGTTCGAGCGGGGCTTCGGCCAGACGATCGGCAATTCACTGCGCCGGATTATGCTTTCCTCGCTTATGGGTGCGTCGATTGTCGCGGTGCGCATCAAAGGGATCTTACACGAGTTCTCGACGGTGCCGGGCGTGACTGAGGATGTCGCTGATATTATCTTGAATTTAAAAGAGATCCGACTGCGGCTTAATGAAAGCGAGCAGCAGACCTTGCGCATCGACGCAAAGGGACCCGGAGTTGTCTACGCCAAAGACATCAGCGCGCCCCCGAGTGTCGAAATTCTGAATCCCGAGCACAAAATTGCAACACTGTCGCGCGACGCCAAGCTCGAAATGGAAATGATGGTCAAACTTGGCCGGGGCTATGTACCTGCCGAACGCAACAAAGAGGAAGGCGCGCCGGTGGACACGATCTTCATCGACGCCGTGTTCTCGCCAATTCAAAAAGTGAATTTCAACGTGTCCAATGCGCGGGTCGGTCAAAGGACCGACTACGACCGGGTCGTATTCGAAGTTCATACGGACGGCAGCGTAAAACCGGATGATGCGATGGCCTATGCAGCGAAGATTCTCCAGGACCAAGTGAGCATCTTCGTCAATTTCCAGGAAGAACCGCGCGCGGAACGGAAGGAAGATGGGCCAGCGGTGCCACTGAACGAGAATCTGTTTCGCAGTGTCGACGAGCTCGAGTTTTCCGTACGTTCGCAAAATTGCCTGCAAAATGCCGATATCAAGTATATCGGCGAGCTGGTGCAAAAGACCGAGCAGGAAATGCTCCGGACAAAAAACTTCGGCCACAAATCGCTCAACGAGATCAAAGAGATTCTCAAGGAAATGGGCCTCGAATTAGGCATGAAAATCGATCATTTTCCGTCCCGAGAGGAAATCGACGCGCGCAAACGCGCCGCTGAAAAGGAGCCGGTATAAGTTATGCGCCATCTCAAGTCCGGAAGACAGCTCAGCCGCAATTCGGCGCATCGCTGGGCGCTCATGCGAAACCTGATCACCGCGCTACTGCGCGAGGAAAAAATCCGGACCACCGATCCCAAAGCCAAGGAACTGCGCCGTTGGGTCGATCGCGTGATTACCCTCGGGAAGCGCGGCAGCTTGCATGCGCGCCGTCAGGCGCTCGGGATCGTCCAGGACAAGGCGGTGGTGCGAAAACTTTTCGACACGATTGCGCCGCGTTTTAAAGACCGGCCCGGCGGGTATACGCGGATCATTAAGCTCGGAGTCCGCCGCGGCGATGCTGCGCAAATGTCATTGATCGAGTTGGTCGGCGCGGAAGGTGAAAAGGAATCTCGGAAAACTGGCGAAAAGCAGGGGCGGAGAGCGCGTCGGCGACAAAGGCAGCAGGAAGCAGCGGCTTAGCGCGCGTTTGTAATCGAGTTAAAAAGGCCCGCGAGAGATTACTCCGCGGGCTTTTCTTTTGTGATCCGGGCAATGCCGATACTGGACATACTTTTGTTCGCTATCGCCTCATGATAATTAAACCTCGTGGACGAACGAAGCGGGGCCGTGCTACGCCGATCCTTAAACGATTTTCTGAGCTTCGAGCTCGATGATGCCGGCTTGGACCGACTGTCATGGCGCGATTTCGGAAACGGCCTCGCGATGGCGCGGCTCGCTCGCGAGAACAATGCTGAACTTGTGCTTTACCGAATCAGGGAGGACGCATCGCCGGACGCATTCCTCAGGCACGAACATCTCGCTGGCGAATTCTATTTTGTACTCAAAGGTAAAATCGTCGACGACAGCGGTGAATATGAAACGGGAGATGTGGTTTTTTTGCCGCCCCGATCGGCGCACACGCCAAGAGCGATAGGTGAAACCCTTGTCTTAGTGTTGTGGCCGGCGGGAGTGCGTATCCTCGATTGACCTTGTTCAGGAGGAGAAATGAAAACCTTAGGATTCATTGGAACCGGCGGCATGGGTAGCGGGATGGCAGCAAACTTGATCAAGGCCGGAAATAAACTGGTCGTCAATGACTTGCGCCGCGAGCAGGCCAAAGGGCTGGAAAACCAGGGCGCGCTCTTCAAGGCATCGCCCAGAGAGGTGGCCGAAGCATCGGAAGTTGTCTTATCGATGCTGCCGTACAATGAAGCGGTTCGCGCGGTTGGGTTAGGCACAGGCGGCTTACACGAAGCCTCAAATGGCGCCAAACTCTGGATTGATTTCAGCAGCATCGACAAGAAGACGATCGTAAGCGTTAATGCCGAGTTGTCGAAAAAAGGCTGGACGATTCTAGATGGTTCGGCGGGCGGGGTCGAGGAAGCCGCCGCCGCCGGGACTCTGTCCCTCTGGCTTTCCGGGTCGAAGCCAGTGTTTGATGCGCACCAGCCGGTATTTAAAGCCATGGGTAACAAGGTCCTGTATGTCGGTGAGCTGGGCAATGCGAAATTGGTCAAGAATGCCATGGCAATGTTCGCGGCGGTGACACATTTGACCTTGGCGGAAATTTGCTCTTGGCTCAAAAAGGGCGGCTTAACCGAAGAAACATTTCGCACGATATTGAAAAACTCCCAGCAGGATTCGGTCGCGATCGACCGCATCATGGAAATCATCGCAAGCCGCAAATATAAACCGCGCAAGTCGTGGATGCCGAAAGACGTCGGATTCGGTCTGGATATGGCGAGAGAGATGGAAGTGCCCATGCCGTTCGTCGCCCTGGCGTACCAGATGTTTTCGATAGCGCAGGCAACCGGCATGGATGGCTACGAAGCGACTGGGATCGCGTGCAATGTTTACGACGTCATTACCGGGCAAAAGAGAGGCCTCTAGTTAGAATGGCTGGACTGGCCCCGGAGCGTATTTCTCGCTTTCTTACCTATATCCTGCGCCATCGGCCGCAGGATTATCCGCTGGTTTTTGATGAGCGTGGATTCGTGGATTGGCGCGATGTCGTTCAATTGATTCAGGAGCGCTACTACGATGTCACTGAGGAGCAGATCCGCGCTGTGGTGGTCGATTCGGAAAAAAAGCGCTTCGAGCTTGAGGGCGATAAAGTCCGGGCTACCTACGGCCACTCTTTCCCGGTCGATCTCGGCCAGCAGATGGTGCAACCGCCAGATAGACTTTATTACGGCACTGCCCGAGATCTGGCCCAATCCATGCTCCGCAACGGCCTCAAGCCTCGCGACCGGCAATACGTCCACTTGAGTATTTCTGCGGAAGAGGCAGAGTCCGTGGCTCGCCGTCACGATCCGACTCCCACGGTCATTGTCGTTCAAGCGCGGGCGGCACACGACGAAGGTGTGCGCTTTTACCGATCGGGACCGCTATTTTTGACCGAAAACGTCCCGGCGAGATTTCTGTCGCTCAACTGAAAACTCCGTCGCCGCTCGGTTCTGAGGCCTCCGCGCGCCTTTGTTTGCGCGCCTGAAATCGTTACGTTAAAGTACCTCCCGGTAGTGACACTCTCGCTCTGGAAATTTCACTGCATTCATGTCTCGCGCCGCCTCTTGGCCGCGCCGATTGGATGATGCTCGTGATGAGAAGTCAGCTCAGGGATATTCTGGCTCGTGCGGTCGAGAAGACAGCTAAAGCAGAGGGATTGGATTCTGGCGCACTCCCTCCAATCGTTCTCGAGCCGCCAAAACAGCGAGAGTTTGGTGACTTGTCGAGCAACGTTGCGATGGTTTGGGCGCGCAGCGCGAAAAAGCCGCCGCGCGCGATCGCCGAAGCGGTGCTCAAAAATTTGCAGGATCCGGACGGAATCCTTGCGCGCCAGGAGATTGCCGGCCCTGGTTTTCTGAACTTCAGCTTCGCGCCAAAATTTTTTTACCGCGAATTTCGCGATCTCGTATCAGGACGAAATCTTCAAATCGATCTCGGCCATGGCGAAAAAATTCAGGTCGAGTTTGCCAGCGTCAATCCGACGGGGCCGCTGCACGTCGGCCATGGCCGGGTGGCGGTTATCGGAGACGTGTTGGCCCGTTTACATCAGGCGGCCGGATTTAGCGTCGAGCGCGAATATTACGTAAACGATGCCGGCAATCAGATGGAGAATCTGGGTCTCTCAATCGTGGCGCGCTATCGCGAATCGTTTGGGGAGGATCTCGAATTTCCTGAGAACGGCTACCCGGGCGATTATGTCAAAGAGATCGCGGCCGACATTCGACGTCAGGAAGGCGACAAGTATCTGCACCACGACCCGGATGCGGCGCAAATTTTTTTTAGAGAAACGGGCGGGGATGCGCTATTGAACGTCATCCGGCGGCAGCTTGGCGATTTTGCTATCACCTTCGACTCTTTTTTCAGTGAAAAGGCGATGCGCGAGCGGGGTGAAGTCACGGAGTGCCTCGAGCTTTTGCGTCAGCGCGGCCTTTTGTATTTTCAGGACGGCGCCGAATGGTACAAATCGAGTCAATTTGGCGACGATAAGGACCGAACGGTTATCAAAAGCGACGGCGAGCTCACTTATTTTGCCAGCGATATCGCGTACCATCGAAACAAATACCAGCGCGGCTTTCGGAAATTGATCAACGTCTGGGGAGCCGACCATCACGGCTACGTACCGCGCTTGAGGGCGGCGATGCAGGGACTCGGTTACGATCCCAATCTTTTGCACGTGGTTCTGGTGCAAATGGTGCAACTCACGCGCGGCGGCGAGCCCGTTCGCATGGGGAAGCGCAGCGGCGAGTTCATCTCTCTGGAAGAGGTTTTGGAGGAAGTCGGCAGGGACGCGGCACGCTTTTTCTTCTTGATGCGTAAGTCGGACAGCCATCTCGATTTCGATTTGGATTTGGCAAAGCGTCAATCCAGCGATAATCCGGTTTTTTATGTCCAGTACGCTCACGCGCGGGTCGCGAGTATCTTCGAGCAGGCAGCGCGAAACGGGATTATCTTGGAGCAGCGCGACAGCGTTCCAGTCGAACGATTGGCGCTTACCGAAGAGCTGGGGCTCATTCGTAGAATGATCGAGTTCAATGACGTCCTGGAAGAAAGCGTACGGGAACTCGAGCCGCATCGAATGATTTTTTATCTTTTGGATCTGGCCGGCGACTTTCATCACTACTACAACCATGCGCGCGTGATCACCGAAGATGTCGATTTGAGCCGCGCGCGTTTACTGTTGGTTGAAAATCTGCAAAAGACTGTTCGGCGCGGACTGGAAATCCTCGGTATTGACGCGCCAACGAAAATGGCGGCTCGGGTCGAAGCCGGTCAGTGACCGGCTCTGGGTTCGAGCCATCAACGAGGCAACTTCATGGCAGAAAACCGCAGAGGTAAGGAAAATCGTTTCTATTTCAGCCGCGGCCAAATGGTTTTGCTTGGAGCGGCGTTTACAGTAGCTTCGGTGATCATATTTTTTCTCGGGATGTTTATCGGTAAGGGCATAGAAGAACGTCGGTTGGTCAGAAAGGAGGAACCGCTGGTTAAAATCCCGGTAAAACCCGGTGTGCAAGAATCGAGCGCCAGGTCCACGCGCTCGACGCCCGATGAGATCACCTTCAATGATCCTTTGCCGAGTCCCGTTAGGACGACGGAAGCGGCGCCGGAAGAAAAGCCGAAGGAAGCAAGACCGATTGAAGCCGTGAATGTCGCGGAAGCCAAAGAAAAAAACCCGACCCCCACGTCAACCGTCGTCCCGGTCAGAACCGCGGAAAAGAAAGCCGAAAAGACCGGGCTTACGCAAGTCACGGCAAAAAAAATCGAGCGGACGAGTGGCGACCCTCAGGAGTCGGGAAAGAACTGGCGCGCGCAAGTGAACGCGTATCCCGACGAACGCTCCGCGAAATTAGTCGCGGATCGCCTAAAAACTAAGGGGTACAACGCCTACGTCAGTGAGGTTCAAAATCAAGGGAAGACTTGGTATCGGGTGAGCGTTGGTCGATATACGTCGCGCGATGAGGCGGATAAGACATTGGAGGCGCTTCGGAACAAGGAAAACTTCTCTAAAGCTTTCGTTACCAGCAAGTGACGCAATGAGCAGCATGAGTATTCGCGAAGCCATTGAAAGATTGGTCAACCGCATCAGCCTGTCAGAGGCGGAAACCATCGACGTGATGAATCAAATCATGACCGGCGAGGCCTCACCACTGCAAGTCGCGGCGTTTTTGACGGCGCTTCGAATGAAGGGAGAGAACGTCGACGAAATCACGGGAGCGGCACGGGTCATGCGCGAGAAGGCGCACCGGGTCAACGTTGCGGGAAAAACGGTGCTTGACACTTGTGGCACGGGAGGAGACCAGAAGGGCACATTCAATATTTCGACGACCGCGGCTTTCGTGCTCGCCGGCGCGGGTGTTAATGTCGCCAAACATGGAAACCGGTCGGTTTCCAGTCAGTCCGGTAGCGCCGATGTTCTGGGAGCGTTGGGCGTCAAGGTCGATGCTCCCAAGGAGCGGGTGGAACAATGCATCGCGAACATCGGCATCGGCTTTCTTTTCGCTCCGTTGCTCCATGAGGCGATGAAATATGCGGTGCAGCCCAGGCGCGAAATCGGAATTCGCACGATCTTCAACCTCTTAGGGCCACTGACGAATCCGGCCATGGCGACGCATCAGCTGATTGGCATTTACAGCGGCGAAATGGTCGACATGATCGCGCGAGTGCTGAGAAATCTCGGCAGCGTGCGCGCCATGGTGGTGCATGGGCTAGAAGGGTTGGATGAAATTTCCCTGTGCGGGCCTACCAAGGTCGCTGAGCTGCGCGGCGGCGAGGTCAAGCAGTATGTAATCGAGCCGGAACAATTCAAATTAAAGCGCTGCCGCCTGGAAGAATTGCACGGCGGCAATCCCCAAGAGAGCGCGCTCATCATGCGGGCGGTGTTGGAGGGCAAGAAAGGTCCGGCTCGTGATGTGGTTGTTCTCAACGGTGGCGCCGCATTGTATGTCAGCGGTAGTGCCGCGACCATCGAAGACGGGATCAGGCTCGCCGCAGAGTCGATCGATTCGGGGAACGCTCGTCAAAAACTTGCCCAGCTCATCGAGCTCACGAATGCGGCTTAGCCGGCACGCAGCGATCGAACCGCGCGCCGCGCGCCGATCACAATGGCATTGCTGCGTTCGGAGCGAACCGACACCCAACCATGGCTGAGATTCTCGCCACCGTTGCCGAGCACGTCCGAGGTGTGATTGAACAGCAACGCAGTAAGGTGCCACTCGATGCATTACGGGATCGGCCGCTTTTCAAAGCCGCGACGCGCGGATTCGCACGGAGCTTGACCGCTAAGGGGCGACAAATTATTGCCGAAATCAAAAAGGCCTCGCCGTCCAAAGGCTTGATTCGCGCCGACTTCGACCCGGTATGGATCGCGAAAACTTACGCGGCGCATGGCGCGGCGGCGATTTCGGTGCTGACCGAAGCGCGGTTTTTTCAGGGCAGCTTGCAGCATCTGGAGCTGGTGCGCTCGGCGGTTAATTTGCCGCTACTGCGCAAGGATTTTATTCTCGATCCCTATCAGCTCGTCGAGGCGAAAAGCTACGGCGCGGATGCCGTGCTGTTGATCGCGGCGCTGCTCGAACCTAGGTTGATTGTTGAATTACGCGAAATGGCGGCGGCACTGTCGCTCGATGTGCTCGTAGAGGTCCATACCAGAAACGAGCTGGAGGCCGCAGTGGCAGCAGGCGCGCAACTGATCGGCATCAATAACCGCGATCTCAGTACATTCGAGGTGAGCCTTGCGACCACGGAACACCTAGCTGCGCTGGTTCCCCCCAACGTGCTTGTGGTTTGCGAAAGCGGCATCGATAGCATCGATGCCATTCGCCGGGTCGAAAAACTAGGCGTACGTGTATTCTTGGTCGGCGAGTCTTTGATGCGCGCTGCAGATCCAGGCGTAAAACTTTCTGAACTCCTCCTGGCCTGAGCTTTTAAGCGCTTTGTATGAACGTCAAAGTCAAAGTTTGCGGCATTACGAGTTTGGCTGATGCGGAAAAATCCCTTGAGCTCGGCGCGGACATGCTTGGGTTCAATTTTTATCCGCCGAGCCCGCGTTTTCTTACGCCGCAAAAGGCCAAAGAAATTATCGAACAATTGCCGGGGGATTCGTTCAATGTGGCTCTGTTCGTCAACGAGCCGAGAAAAAACGTGTTCGATGTAATTGCGCCCGACCTCGACAACGGCCGCTCGAAGTATCTCGCCTTACAATTCCATGGCGAAGAGAATGCGCAATATTGCTCCGGCTGGAACGTGAAAGTCATTAAAGCCTTTCGTCTGAAAGAAAGGTCGTCACTTACCGCGCTCAATCATTTTCCCGCTGATTTTTATTTGCTTGACTCCTGGTCTCCTGGTTACGGCGGTTCCGGCGCCGCCTTCCCCTGGGAGTGGGCTGACGGCCTCGATGCTAGCAGACTCATTCTATCCGGTGGACTTTGCATCGAGAATGTCGTTGCGGCGATCACGCGCGTTCATCCCTTCGCAGTGGATGTCTGTAGCGGCGTTGAAGCACAGCCCGGTGTTAAAGACTATGAGAAACTCAAAGAATTTATCATTGCTGCCAAGAGTGCCTGACCGGCGCGGCCATTTCGGGCCGTACGGGGGACGCTATGTGGCGGAGACATTAATGCCCGCATTGGCGGAACTCGAAGCAGCATACACCCAAGCGCGCCGGGATCGCTCGTTCCGGAACGAATTTAAATTATACCTGCGCGAATATGTCGGGCGAGAAACGCCGCTTTATTTTGCCGAGCGCCTGACCCAGCAGATCGGCGGAGCAAAGATTTACCTCAAGCGCGAAGACTTGTGTCACACCGGCGCACACAAGATCAACAACACCATGGGGCAGATTTTACTCGCCCGGCGCATGGGCAAGCAGCGCATTATCGCCGAGACCGGCGCGGGGCAACATGGCGTGGCAACGGCAACGGTGGCTGCCCGGTTTGGTCTGAGCTGTGAAATCTTCATGGGCAAGGAAGATGTCCGGCGCCAAGCGCTGAATGTCTTTCGCATGAAGCTGCTCGGCGCCAAGGTGCGCGTGGTGGAGGCGGGAAGCCAAACACTCAAAGATGCGATGAATGAGGCGCTGCGGGATTGGGTGACCAACGTGCGGAGTACGTATTATTTGATCGGATCGGTGGCCGGGCCACATCCCTATCCCATGATGGTGCGCGACTTTCAGTCGGTCATCGGTGCGGAAGCGCGCCGGCAGATTTTGAAAAAAGAGGGTCGATTGGCCGATTACCTGGTTGCTTGCGTGGGCGGCGGAAGTAATTCCATGGGTCTTTTTTATCCGTTTGTACGGGATCGCGGCGTCAAAATGCTCGGCGTCGAAGCGGCCGGACACGGCATTCCGACGGGGAAGCACTCCGCGTCGATCCAGGGCGGCGCGGTGGGAATTTTGCACGGCAGCAAGAGCTACGTGCTGCAAAATGATCGAGGGCAAATTACCGAGACTCACTCGATCGCGGCAGGCCTGGACTATCCGGGTGTGGGTCCGGAATTGAGCTATTTGCGCGATTCCGGAAGGGTCGAATTTACCTCGGCCACCGATCGCGACGCCATCGCCGCGATCAAGTTGCTCGCCGAAGTCGAAGGCATTATTCCGGCTCTCGAAAGCGCGCACGCCATCGCCGCGGTGGCCAAGCTTGCGCGTGGGTTGACCAAGCGACAGATCATCATCGTCAATCTTTCGGGGAGAGGTGACAAGGACATGATGACGGTGGGGGAATATCTTGGCGGAAAGCTTTAAAGACGCTTCAACAGTCGACTTGGCCAGCTTGAATTTTGAACAGAGTCGCACACCATGAGCCGCATCGAGAACAAGTTTACCGAACTCAAAAAATCCGGCGAAGCCGCACTGATCCCTTTCATCACGGCAGGTGATCCCGACCTGAACACCACGCTTAAAATTATGAAAGCGCTGGCCGAGGCTGGCGCGGATTGCATAGAACTCGGCATTCCTTTTTCAGATCCGACTGCCGATGGGCCGACCATTCAACGCTCATCCGAACGGGCGCTGAAGCGACCGATTTCGTTGCCGGCGATTTTTCGCCTGGTAAGCCAGTTTCGCGCGAGTTCCGAGGTGCCTGTCGTGCTGTTTGGCTATTACAACCCTTTCTTCCGTTTTGGCCTGGAGAAATTTGCGCGCCAGGCAGCGCGCGCCGGTGCCGATGGCGTATTGTGCGTCGATCTGCCCCCGGAAGAAAGCCGCGAGCTAAAGCATTGGACCGATGCTTTCGGGCTCGATTTAATTTTCTTGCTCTCGCCAACCAGCGACGCCAGACGAATCCAACGGGTGGCGCGCGCCAGTCGAGGCTTTATCTATTACGTTTCGGTAACTGGTGTTACCGGGGCACGCCGTTCTTTTGACGATAAGCTGCGCAGTCAAGTGGCGCGAGTACGCCGCGAGTCCTCGCTCCCGATCGGTGTCGGATTTGGGATCTCGACTCCGGAGCAAGCGGCCTGGATTGCTGGTTTTGCCGACGCCGCTGTGGTCGGCAGCGCGCTCGTGGAACGAATCGAGAAGACCCGGGATAGAAAAAAAAAGGCAAAGCAGGCCGGAGCATTTGTGGCTCAGCTGAAACGTGCTTTGCGGCAAGCAGCGCGTCCGGGCTAGCGTCAGTCGGGTCTACGCGTCAGCCCAAACGCCGTTGACAGCTCAGATGCCGAATGGAACGTTATTTCGAGATTCTGCAGAAGATTTTCAACTTACGCGGCGGCATCATTGACCTGCGCCTGGACCGAATGAGCCAGGCTCTAGCCCTTTTCAACCATCCCGAAAACCAATTCCCCTCCTTGCATATCGCTGGTACCAATGGCAAAGGGTCCACAGCGGCGCTGCTGCATAATATTTTGCGGCAGGCCGGCTATCGAACCGCGCTTTATACTTCGCCCCATCTGGAGTCGTTCACAGAAAGGATTCGCATCGGCCAGGAAGAGATTGCCCAAGCAGAAGTTGTCTCGTTAGCCGATGAGATTTGGCAACGTACCGCTGCGGCGAATCTGCCGCTCACTTTTTTCGAATTCATTACGGTGATGGCTTTTGTCTACTTCGCACGCAACCGGGTCGACGTGGCGGTGATCGAGGTTGGCTTGGGTGGAAGACTCGATGCCACGAATCTAATTACGCCGTTGGTTTCGTTAATCACGACGATTTCGAAAGATCACGAGGCTTATCTCGGACCCGACGAATTGTCCATTGCCCGTGAGAAAGGCGGCATTATAAAGCCTAAAATCCCCGTTGTCTGCGGCAGGATGTCCGAGCCCGTCGTCAAACTTTTACGAGAAATCGCCCAGGCTGTAGACTCGCCGGCCTATTTTCTTGGAACAGCTTTCAGTTTTTTATTGAAAAACGCACGGCTCTTCGACTATATAGGCATAAAACAAAATTTGTCTGATCTCGCTGTCGCGCTCCGAGGCCGGCATCAGCTTGCCAATGCAGCATTGGCGTTAGCGGCACTTGAACTGGTGAGTAAGCTTTTTCCAGTATCCGAGGCTGCCCTTCGGCGAGGTCTGGAGACGGTGCGCTGGCCGGGGCGGTTGGAAGTCATGTCGGAACGGCCTTTGGTGATTCTGGACGGTGCCCATAATCCCGAAGGCGTACACGCTCTTGCTGATGAGTTGCTTGGGTTGCGGCAGGGACGAAAAATCAGACTGTTGTTTGCCACAATGGCAGACAAAGAATGGCAGCTGATGGTCGCAACATTGGCCAAGCTGGCAGATGAAATGATTTTCACCCGGGTGGCCATGGAGCGGAGCGCCGATCCAGAGCTATTGGCCAAAACCATCCCGATACCAGTCCCGAACCGCGTGATTCAAGACTCGCAGACTGCTCTCGCTGCACTGCTCGACAGTGCGCAACCGGACGACATCGTCGTCGTTGCCGGCTCACTGTACCTGCTGGGCGAAGTACGGCCGCTGCTGGCCAAAGCGTCGGCACGCGCCGACGCGATCCCGCCCGCGTAATTCGATGGTATTGAAAAAGACTTTCTTGGTATTGGGCATCGTAGTGGCGATAGCTGCCGAGAGTTGGAGCGCACAGCTTGGCATTTCTCGCAGTCAGGGAGGCACGGGCGAAATCAATATTACAGCAGATAAACTATCGACAACGGACGGCACAAGCCAGATCGAAGCTACAGGAAGCGTCGAAGTGAAACGCGATCTCACAACGCTAAAGGCTGATGAGGTCCGTGTGAACCCGACGACCCAGGACGTCGAAGCGAAGGGCAAGGTAACGGTTGACGATCCGGAGTGGAAAATCAAATCCGCCGATTCTCTTCAGATGAATATGCAGCAGGAAACCGGTGAAATCCAAAATGGTGACTTGTTCCTGGAAAATGGGCACGTAAGCATGTCGGGAAGCCGTTTTCAAAAATTGGGCGGACAAAGCTATCACATCGACGATGGGTTCTTTACTACCTGCTTGTGCGAAACCGGCGCGCCTTCGTGGAAGTTTTACGCTGAACAAATGGATCTCTCTCTCGACGGCGTCGGCACGGTCAAGAATGGTTGGTTTTACGTCTTCGACGTGCCGGTGTTATACGTGCCGTACGGGGTTTTTCCGATCAAATCGGAAAGACAAACCGGGTTTCTTTTCCCCCAGGTTGGTCAATCGACCAAAGACGGATTCAGATATCTGCAGCCTTTCTACTGGGCGATGTCGAAGAGTACGGATTCGACGGTTAGTCTCGATATCGAGACCCGCGCCCGGTACGGCTTTCTCGGCGAGCTACGAACCAAAATCGACAAAGATTCAGATTTTCGCATTGATGGCTCGTATTTTAACGAAGCCTGGAGAAAAAACGCAGATTCTGACGTAGTCGATACAACCATCGCAAATCCGACTATTCCCCAGGATCGCTGGAGTATTATCGGCAGCCATCGGTATTTCACAGGGAATGATTGGCTGACGTTCAGTGACATTGCCGCATATTCAGATACTTTGTTCACACGGGAATTGGTCGATCGATTCGATTTGCCCGGCAATATAGAGTCCAATATCCGGCGCAGCCGCTTCGGCAAGTCAAGTTTCGGTACATTTCGAAATTGGGGCGATACGTTCCTCAAGGGAGAGTACGCTTTTTACCAGGACTTCATCCAGAACCAAAGCACGACGATGCAGCGGAGTCCAGAAGTAGAGTTCTGGGGTCGGCGCTTCTTGTCAAATTTTCCACTGGAGTTTCGCTGGCGCGGCCAAGGCATCAATTACTGGCGCATCGAGGGTGTCAATACCTCGAGGCCGCAGACCGGAGATGGCTTGCGCTTGGATTTGAGACCGGAAGCGGTCTTGCCGTTTCGGCTCGGCTCGCGATTCTACGGTGCTGTCAGCGCGGCGCCGCGGGCGACCCTGTATCATCTCTATTCGCCGCCACCAGCTGGTTCATCGGACCACAACGTGTCGCGCGAACTCGTCGAACTTCGGTGGAATGTGGGCACCGCGCTGAGCCGCGTCTTCGCTTTTAATGCCTTGGGCCTGAGCCGCATCAAACATGTGCTCGAGCCGGAAATCAGCTATCTTTTCATACCAGGGGTGAATCAGAGCAACATTCCAATTATGGATGAAGTCGACCGGATCAACCGCCGCAACGTTTTCACTTTCGCTTTGACCAATCGTTTCTGGGGAAAAGTGATCAGTGGCCTGGCACCACCTCCAGAAGACAGCAACGTGGAATCCCTTACTCCCGTGCTCGGTGACGTTTACCAAATGGCCTCTGTGCGGCTGGCGATGAGTTATGACATCAACGCAGCGCGCAAGGGCGCCGATAGCTTAACGGATATCGATATCAATACGAAATTGGTGCCGGTATCGTACTTCCCCTTCAATGTCACTCTTGATGGCGGGATTAATCCGGGAGCCTGGAATATCAGCCAAGCTCGATTGGCGTTTACGGTATACGATCCCCGGCCCATCCTGCACCGCAGTCTGGATCTCGATTTTAGCCGACCAAATTCGGCGAGCATTAGCTATCAGTTTTTGCGTAAAGGGACCAATAGCTTTCTTGCCGATAATGCGAATATCAACCTCGATGCTCCCGCCAACTGTACACGCAACCCGACAGATCCGCGCTGTCCACTTGATAATCCTCAGGGTATTACCAAGGATACAGTGGGCAATTTCAATGCGAGCGCGCTGTATCGGATCACCGACCACCTGCTGCTTAATTTCTCCAGTACCTACGATGTCCTGGATAACAAATTTATCGGATTTCGCGGCAGCACCAAATTCCTTTCTTTTTGTGAATGCTGGACGGTGACTCTGGGCGTCAGCCACAATGTCAATCCGGCGAAAACCAGCTTTAATTTCAATTTTGCCTTACTGGGATTAGGGAACAGTAGGAGTTCTTTGGACCGCTGAATGTCTCGCACCGTGACTACGGTCCAGTATGATTCCGTTTGGCATCCATCATGCCGAGGTAGTGGTAAATGCGTCCTTTGCTGCGGTAGCGGTCCCGCTCTTTCCCGAATAGCGTAAAATAGCCGTACTGGCCTGAGGCGCGGATCAAATTGCAGATGATCTCTGCGGAGCTGCGCTTCTTCATCAGGAATCGACTGGCGCCCTGGCGCCAATGGGTTTGCTTGAAGTACTTCTCCGTGAGTCGTTCGCGGTCGACGCGGTGGTAAACGAGCGCGCGGGGCATATACGCGATTTTGATGCCCGCCTTGCGAATACGCTGCGCCAGCTCGACATCCTCGGATGTTCCTGATGCACCAGGACCGAGTCGCTCATCGAAATACCCGACGCGGTCGAATACCGTGCGTCGAATGGCGATGTTGGCGCCGTTTAAAGAGTGCAGATCGCCAATATCACTGGAAAACTCTAGTTGGGGAATGGTGCGATAGCGCTGCAGTAGGCGGCGGACTTCCGGGTCCGGTGAGTCTCCGAGTCCAGTCCGAATCTTGCCTTGCCCAACGCAGTGCGCTGGATTGGATTTAAAAAAATTGTCGATTTCCTCTAGCCAAGACGAGTCCACGACGACATCATCGTCTAGAAAAGCCAGGACTTCACCCGTTGAACGGCGTATGGCTTGGTTTAAAACCGCGGATTTCCCTGGAGAGGCGACGTTCAATAGGATCAATTCCGTAGGAAAGCTGGTCTTTCGCATTTCAACCATTTTCGGGGTCGAATCCGCGGAGGCATTGTCGCCGACGATGATATTCGGCTGTATGCGCGTGAGGCCGCGCAGATTTTCCAAGCTGTTCAGGAGCTCCCGAATCAGTTCACAGCGATTTTTGGTGGGTATGATAACGGTAATTGTAAGTGCCAAAGTAGCCTTCGATGCGATACAGAAACAAACCCGTAATCGGTGAATCTCCTAACCTACTATCAAAAAAAAATTCTTGAGGCCACTACCGGAGGGTAAAACGGACTACCTAGGGACGATCCCGGAGCGGCATCCCGGCGCTGCTTGTCAATTGGCGAGCCAGGAAAGGTATGTTATACAGGAGTGAATTTTTCTCTCCTGACTTTTTATGACCCTGCGGATTCTTGTCACAGGCGGCGCTGGCTACCTCGGTTCGGTGCTGTGTGAGCGGCTCCTCGACGCCGGGCATTATGTAACGGTTCTCGACAGTCTCATTTATCAGCAGAATAGTTTGTTTCACCTCTGTGCGAATCCGTGCTTTGAATTTGTTCAGGGCGACGCCCGGGATGAGGCTTTGATTGGCCGACTCGCGAAGACGGCCGACGTGCTCATTCCTCTCGCTGCGATTGTGGGAGCGCCGGCGTGCGATCGGGATCCCGTACTGGCCCGTACCGTGAACCTCGAAGCCGTTCGGCTCCTGAGCCGGGTCCGTAGCTCGGGACAGCTGATCGTTTATCCAACCACCAACAGCGGCTACGGAACCAAAACCGGAGATGTCTTCTGTACCGAGGAAACACCTCTGGAGCCGATATCGCTCTACGGACAAACGAAAACTCAGGCCGAGCAAGAGCTGCTGCAGAGCGCGAATGTGGTCACGCTCCGACTTGCGACCGTTTTTGGTATGTCGCCGCGGATGCGTCTTGATCTCCTGGTCAATCACTTTGTGTATGCCGCCGCCACGGATGGCTATCTCGTGATTTTCGAGAAAGATTTCAAGCGCAATTACATTCATATTCGGGACGTTGCAGATTGCTTCCTTTACTGCATTGAAAATTCAAAACGAATGGCCGGACTTCCCTACAACGCCGGTCTGGATGCGGCTAATTTGTCGAAGGAAGAACTCGCCTTGGCTATCAAGCAGCATGTGCCCAAGTTTTATCTTCATTTCGCCGAGCTCGGATCAGATCCTGACAAACGGAACTACATCGTTTCAAACCAACGCCTGCGTGAAGCCGGTTTCGAGGCGAAGCGTTCGCTCGACGAAGGGATTCTGGAATTGCTCAAGGGCTATCGGATGTTCGGGCGCGGCCACTTCAAAAATGCCTGATTGTGGTAGATCGCCCAGGTGAAGCGAGCCGTGAGTCCTTTGGAACTGACGGCGGTGGTGCTTGCCGGGGGGTTAGGGACTCGGTTGCGCCCCGTGGTCGGTGACCGCCCGAAAGTATTGGCTCAAGTCCATACACGTCCGTTTCTTACGTTTCTGTTGGATCAGCTCACCGCTGCAGATATCCGTTCAGTGATTCTCTGCACTGGATACTTAGGTGAGCAGATTAAGGACACCTTCGGCGGAACCTATAAGTCTCTGCGGCTTCTCTATTCGCAGGAGCCGAAGCCCCTGGGTACCGGGGGCGCCCTGAGATTTGCGCTGCCGCAAATAACCTCCGATCCGGTTTTGGTGCTGAATGGAGACTCATTTTGTGGAATTGATTTAAAATCTTACCTGCGCTGGCATCGGGAGCATAGGGCCGCCGCAAGTATGGTTCTTACCCGGGTCCTGCGCAGCGAACGTTATGGCAGTGTAAAACTCGATCAGGAAGCCCGCATCACCCGTTTTTCCGAGAAGCAACAGTGCATCGGGCCAGGGTGGATCAACGCTGGAATCTATATGCTAGACCGTCAACTCCTGGCCAGCATACCGGAAGGAGGAAACGTTTCACTGGAACACAACGTCTTCCCGGGTTGGACTGGACGGGACCTCTATGGTTACTATAGCCGAGCGCATTTTCTCGACATCGGTACTCCGGAAGATTTTTCCAATGCAGAACAATTCTTTAAAGCGGGGACCACGGCGATAGCGAAGCCAGCGTTGGTATTGGATCGGGATGGGACAATTATTGAAGAGCGCGAGTACCTTTCCGATGCCGCAGGAGTGAAGCTAATCCCCGGCGTGGGAGCGGCGCTCCGAGAGCTGAAGAAAATGGGGTTTAGCCTGGTCGTAATTACCAATCAATCCGGTATTGCTCGCGGATTCTTTAGCGAGGCGGCGTTGCAAGAAATTCATGCACGCCTGGAGCAGTTGCTTGCCGAAGCGGGAGTTTGGCTGGACGGAATCTATATCTGTCCGCATCGGCCGGAGGACGACTGCCGTTGCCGTAAGCCGAAGCTTGGCTTGCTGCAACAAGCGGCACACGATCTGGGATTCACTCTTGAGCACAGCATCGTCATCGGAGATAAGGCGTCTGATGTCGAGATGGGCCGGAACGCAGGAGCGATAACCTTTCTGGTGCGGACCGGATACGGTGCGGGAATAGCAGCGGCACAGGAGAGCTTGGCGGATTTCGTCGCCGATGATTTGGCGGCGGCGGCTCGAGTGATACGCCACTGGGTGCCAACAGACGGGAGCGCCGATCATGATCATCAGTAGAACTCCTTTTCGGATCTCGTTTCTTGGCGGCGGTACTGATTATCCATCGTGGTATCTCGAACATGGCGGCACGGTGCTCGGTGTAACGATTGACAAATACTGTTATCTGACCTGCCGGTATCTTCCGCCATTTTTTAAGCACCGCATCCGGGTGGTTTATTCGCATATCGAGAATTGTCAGACGGTGGACGAAATTGCCCATCCGGCCGTGCGTGAGGTGATGCGCTATCTGGGCGTGGAGCGCGGTGTGGAGATCCATCATGACGGCGATCTGCCGGCGCGCAGCGGCATGGGCTCGAGCTCGTCTTTCACCGTGGGCTTATTGCACGCGTTGCACGCGCTGAACGGCTACATGCCAAGCAAGCGGCAGTTGGCGTTGGAGGGCATTCGCATCGAGCAGGACGTGCTCAAAGAAATCGTCGGATCTCAGGATCAAGTATTAGCGGCGTTCGGCGGTTTCAACCACATTGTTTTTTCCCGGAGCGGGGAGATCTCGGTAACGCCGGTGACGCTTTCTGCGGATCGATTGCAGGAGCTGAGTTCCCATTTGATGCTGTTTTATACCGGCATCGAGCGAACTGCGTCCGAAATCGCCGCGAGTTACGCTACCAGCGTGAAAGGCAAAGTCGCCCAGTTGGGAATCATGAAGGACCTCGTGGACGAAGGAATCTCGATCCTTAACCATGGGCGCGATCTTGCCGCATTTGGCGCCCTGCTCCACGAAGCATGGAAAGCAAAGCGGGGCTTGAGTCCCGGAGTGTCCAATCCCTATGTTGACGAGCTTTACAGCCAAGCCCTTGCAAACGGGGCTTTGGGCGGCAAATTGCTTGGCGCCGGCGGCGGCGGATTTATGTTGCTGTTTGTCCCACCGTCACAGCAAGAAAAGGTGCGCGCCGGGTTAAAAAATCTCATCAACGTACCCTTTCGCTTTGAATTTTCCGGCAGCCAGATTATTTTTTTTGAGCCAGAGAGAGACTACTCCGCGGAGGAAAAATTGCGCGCTGCGCAGGAGTTTAATTTTCTCGGCGAGGCCACAAATTTGCCGCCGCTTGTGCGGGAGAGGATTTGACGAACAGATCGGGCGATCCGTGTCCGGTTCTTTCAATCACGCAATGGATCTTCAGGCGAGCGTCTATATTGCGGACCGGCACGGCCTGATCGGCTCATCGCTGCGCGACAAGTTGATCCAATTAGGTTGCGAAAAAGTCATCAGCGATCCTCTCCGTGAGTCTGCATTGGGAGATTTCGAGCGCGTTGACGGCGTGTTTTCGCGCGCCCGGCCGGACTTCGTCTTTCTCATCGGCGGGGCTTCGGGAGGAATCGGCGCGAATCAAAAACTTCCCGCCGATCTCATGCTCGATAATCTGCTCGTGAACTGCCATGTCATCGAGAACGCCCGACGACATAAAACACGGAAATTGCTGTACCTTGCAAGCTCCTGCATCTATCCCAAATTCGCCGAGCAACCGATGGCGGTCAAAGCGCTGATGAGCGGGGGATTAGAGCCGACCAACGAGCCCTACGCCGTTGCCAAGCTAGCCGGGCTCTATTTGTGCCGCGCCTACCGGCAGCAGTTTCAGGCCAAATTTATCGCGGCGATTCCCGCCAATGTTTTTGGGCCTGGCGATGATTTCAGCTTGGAAGATTCCCATGTGATCGCAGGGCTAATCCGAAAAATGCACGAAGCAAAAATCTCTCGTCAAAGGGAAGTCGTCATCTGGGGCAGCGGCTTGCCGCGTCGCGAATTCGTCTTCGCCGAAGACATGGCCGACGCGTGCCTCTTTCTCATGGACCATTATGACGGAGCTGAACCGGTGAACGTCGGCGTCGGCGCGGATTGGTCCGTTCGACAACTGGCGGAGATGATTGCCGAGGTCGTCGGTTTTACGGGAAATCTGGTGTTCGATTCGAGCAAGCCCGATGGCATGCCCGCCAAGCTTCTCGATTCGAGCGTTCTTCAGAAAATGGGCTGGCGAGCGAAAAATTCCCTGAGAGATGGTTTGCTCAAAACTTATCAGTGGTTCGCGCACGAAAAAATGAAGAGAAATCGAGATGCAAGCGCGATTTTATAGAGCTCTATACCGGATTCGGCGGATCGAAGAGGAAATTGCCGCGGTTTATCCAACCGACAAAATAAAAAGCCCGGTGCATCTTTCGATCGGCCAGGAAGCGGTTTCCGTTGGCGTTTGTGAAGCGCTCCGTCCTGACGATGTGGTGTTCGGCAGTTATCGAAGCCATGCATTGTATTTGGCCAAAGGAGGAAATTTGCGCCGGATGATTGCTGAGCTCTATGGCAAAGCTGATGGCTGTGCCAAGGGCAAGGGCGGCTCGATGCATTTGATCGATATCGAGGCACGAGTGATGGGAGCTTCAGCCGTAGTCGGCACGACGATTCCTCAGGCCGTCGGATTTGCCTACGCTCTCAAATTGCAGCGTAAAGATTCGGTCGTGGCAAGTTTTTTCGGCGACGGCGCCGTGGACGAAGGCGTCTTTCACGAGAGCTTGAACTTTGCGGCACTGAAAGGGTTGCCGATTATTTTTGTTTGCGAAAACAATCGCTATGCGATTCACACCCATCAATCGAAGCGGCAGAAGCTGGATAATATTTGCGACCGGGCTCGAGCTCATGGCCTGCCGGCAGAGCAGATACCGAATAACGACGTGCAGCGCATTTATGAACGCATCAGCCAATCTGTCGAGCAACTCCGGGCCGGGAGTCTCGGCCCGTTTTTCTTTGAATGTTTGACTTATCGGCTCAAAGAGCATGTCGGACCCAATGACGACTTTCAGCTCGGCTATCGAACGCGAGAAGAAGCTGAAGCCTGGGTGAAGAGCGATCCCATTGAACAGTTGCGCGCTCATCTCGATGCGGCAGAGCGGCGCCGCATCGAGATGGAAGTGGAAGATGAGATCAAAGACGCCTTCGCTTTCGCGGAACAAAGCCCGTGGCCCGAGGCGGCGGAGCTTTACACAGACGTCTATGGCGAGTGAAACAAAGCGCGAGCTATCGTACATCGATGCCGTACGAGAAGCGACCGATCAAGAGATGGCAAGGGATTCATCGGTCATTCTGTTTGGATTGGACGTCGACGATCCGAAAGCGATCCAGGGCACCACACGCGGCTTGTTGGAAAAATTTGGCCCGGAGCGGGTATTCGGCTCGCCGCTTTCAGAAGATGCCATGACCGGAGTTGCCATTGGCGCCGCTCTGGCAGGCTTGCGGCCGATTCATGTGCATATTCGCATGGACTTTCTAATGCTGGCGATGAACCAGCTGATCAACATCGCCGCCAAGAGTCGCTATATGTATGGCGGACAAGTGCAGGTGCCCATCGTAGTGCGGTCGATGATCGGCAAGAGCTGGGGACAGGGGGCGCAGCACTCGCAAGGATTGTACTCGTTTTTCATGCACGTGCCGGGACTCAAAGTGGTGGCTCCGACCACTCCCTATGACGCGAAAGGCTGTTTAGTTCACGCCATTCGGGACAACGATCCGGTGATGTATGTGGAGCATCGCATCTTGCATTTTCAACGAGGCCCAGTGCCGGAAACCTCGTATACAGTGAACCCCGGCAAGGCACGCATCACCGCAAACGGTTCCGACGTCACACTCGTCGGCATCTCCTACATGCAGGTCGAGTGCCTACGTGCGCGCAAATATCTCGAATCGGTAGATATCGATGCCGAGGTGATTGATCCGATCTGGTTGAGTCCCTTGGACATCGGTACGATTGTTGACTCGGTGCGCAAAACGGGTCGCTTGTGTGTTGTCGATAATGGTTGGGCCGCCTGCGGAGCGAGCGCTGAAATTGTTGCGCTGGTGATCGAGCGTTTACAACAGATCCGGCCGGTGGTAGTGCGTCGCTTGGGATTTGCTCCGGTGACTTGTCCGCCGACTCCTATCCTGGAAAATCTTTATTACCCAAACGCAAGCACCATTGCTTCCGCCGTATATGATCTCGTCAGAGGGGGCGATAACGGCTGGATGCCCAAAGAGCGCCTCGATCTTCAGGAGATTCAGTTCCGCGGGCCGTTCTAACGCTAATGAGCTGCCGAGAAGATCTAAATTGGCCGCTGATGCGAAACAACATCCAGCAAACGGATGTCGATGCGCTGGTCAACTTTTTGAAACCCGAGGTTCCGATCCTGACTCAGGCAAGCCAGGTGGAAGCCTTCGAGCGAGAGTGGTCACGCTGGCTCGGCGTCGAACACAGCGTTTTTGTCAATTCCGGCTCGTCGGCAAACCTTTTGACGATTACTGCTCTTAAAGAAACCTACGGAGCGGGAGAAATCATCGTCCCTACTCTTACATGGGTATCGGATATCGCGTCGGTGATTCAATGCGGATTCAAGCCGGTCTTCGTGGACATCAATCGCCGCACGTTAGGTATGGACACGGAGCAGGTGCTGACGAAAATTACGCCGCAAACAAGGGCCGTTTTCTTGACGCATGTGCTCGGGTACAACGCGCTCGATGCAAATTTTCTCGCGCAACTGAAGCGCCGCGGTATAGTCCTGATCGAAGATGTCTGCGAGTCCTACGGCGCTACGTTTCAAGGACAAAAATTAGGGACCTTCGGGCTCATGTCGAATTTTTCCTTTTACTACGCGCACCATATGAGCACCATTGAAGGTGGCATGATCTGCACCAACGAAGCACGGCTGTATGAAACCGTACGTATGCTACGTTCGCACGGAATGGTGCGCGAGGCGAGGTCCACCGATGTGAGAACCGCTTATTCCAACCGCCACCCGGATTTGAACCCGGATTTTATCTTTGCATTCCCCGGTTACAACGTTCGAAGCACCGAGATCAATGCCGTGATCGGTCGTTCGCAGCTGAAGCGGCTGGATCAGAACAATAGGCTCCGGACGGAAAACCTGCGCTTATTTCTCAACAATCTCGATCCGGACAAATACCAGACCGATTTTGTCGTCGAAGGAAGCTGCAATTATGCTTTTACCCTGGTACTCAAACAAGCCAATCCGGTTTTTTGTGAGCGGGTGATGTCTCTGCTGCATGAGCTTGGCGTCGAGTTTCGCCGTGGGACTTCGGGCGGTGGCAATCAGCTCCGCCAGCCCTATGCGAAGAAACTCCTGGGCGATCGGGAGTTCGAGAACTATCCGGCAGTGAATCATGTGCATTTTTATGGCTTTTACATTGGCAATTATCCGGGGCTGGAAAGAGAAAAAATTCTGCAGCTGTGTAGCGCGTTGAATGCGCTCCCAAGCGGCGAAGGGTCCCATGCCCACTAACTCCGACCTCGACCTGGTGCTGATCCATCCGGGAAGTCGAACCCAGATCTATCAATCCCTCGGGTCATCCCTAGCAGCGATCGAGCCTCCCGTTTGGGCAAGTCTGATGGCGACGTTCGTCCGGAAACGCGGTTTTTCCGCGCAGGTCCTCGACGCCGAAGCGGAGGAGCTCACTGCCGAGCAAACGGCCACGCGAGTCGCGGAGATGAATCCATTGCTTACGGCCGTGGTTGTGTACGGTCACCAGCCGTCAGCATCGACGCAAAATATGACCGCTGCCGGTTCGATTTGTACAGCGATCAAACAGAACACGCCTGAACGCAAGGTACTATTGGTCGGCGGACATGTGGCCGCGCTGCCGGAGCGCACATTGCGGGAGGAGGCTGCGGATTTTGTCTGTTACGGTGAAGGTCCTTACACCGTCCTGGAGCTGTTGGAGGCTCTGAAATTTTCGCGCGATGCCGATTACGAACAGGTGCGGGGTCTCTGCTATTGGGCTGACGGCGTACTCTGTACGACTGCGCCAGCACCATTGGTGAAAAAGCTCGATGAGGAAATGCCAGAAATGGCCTGGGACCTGCTGCCGATGAAAAAATATCGTGCGCACAATTGGCAGTGCTTCGGCGGGCTCGAGCGCCAACCGTACGCGTCCTTCTATACGACCTTTGGTTGCCCTTATCGTTGTAGCTTCTGTTGCATTCAAGCGCCCTTCAAAAGCGGTGAAAGAGAGGCCGGCTGGAAGGAGAGCGCCAACAGCTATCGGTTCTGGAGCCCCGCTGCGGTGGTGGCGCAGATTGAAAAACTGGTGACGAATTATGGTGTCAGAAACATCAAGATCTCCGATGAGATGTTCGTCTTGAATCCCCGCCACGTGCATGGCATCTGCGATGCAATTATTGAGCGCGGTTATGACCTAAACATCTGGGCATACGCCCGCGTCGATACGGTTAAGGACGACATGCTGGATAAGCTCAAACGCGCGGGTTTTAACTGGCTGGCCTTCGGCATCGAGGCGGCGAGCGAGCAGGTACGGGATGACGTCGACAAAGGGTTCGCGCAGGAGGAGATTTTTGAGACCATCCAAAAAGTCCGTGCCGCTGGCATCAACGTGATCGGCAATTATATTTTCGGATTGCCCGAAGACGATCTGGAAAGCATGCAAGCGACGTTGGATTTGGCGCTGGAATTGAATTGCGAGTTCGCCAATTTTTATTCGGCAATGGCGTATCCTGGCTCCCAGTTGTACAATCTCGCCGTAAAAGAACGTTGGCCGCTGCCCGAGAAATGGTCCGGTTACTCGCAGCATGCGTATGATTCATTACCATTGCCGACCAAGCGCTTGTCCGGACCTGAAGTGCTGCGCTTTCGCGATTACGCGTTTGACGTGTACTTTACCAATAGCCGATACCTCGGAATGATTGCCGATAAATTTGGACTCGAGACGGCGCGCGATTTAAAGCAAATGACGGACTACCAGCTTGAGCGGAAATATCTCGGTACTCCAAGTGGGGTTCGCTAAGTTTTGCGTCTTAGTATTTTCGCAACTTTCAGAAAAGCTGCAAATCGGCGACGCCGGGTTTGGGCACTGCTAGTTACATTTCTTTTCTGTGTCGAAGGTTGCGCATCGTCGGATGCACAATACGGTAAGTCTAACAACGAGCGCATGACAAAGATCGGGCCGGAGCTAATCGCGCTCTACGACGAATACTCGAGCTACATTGCTTCCGGTAAGCGCGGCGTCTTCAAACCCAGCAGCACATTGGTCCGGCTTGTCGATGATCGTGTTATAATCGACGCGGTGGCATCCGGCGATGCGAACGTTCTCAAGTCGGATTTGGAGGCCCTAGGAATGCAACAAGCGGTGGCATTCGGGCGCATCGTCTCGGGTCAACTGCCGATTCTGGCAATCCGCTTATTGGCGACACTGTCCAGCTTGAATTTTGCCAGGGCAGCTACTGCGGTTTTACAAGGAGCCCCTCCTTCTGTGCCCAGCGTCCCTACTCGATAGGCACAACAATGCGAACCAGGATCACTAGCATGAAACAACGGATAACCATTTTGGGTTTTGCCGTCTTTCTAATCTTCTCGGGCGGCGGACCCGCGTCAGCCCAGAATGCCAAAGACGAGCCGATGGCGAAACTGGCGCAAAGCCTAGTGCATCTTCATGAGCAGTACACCACCTATCTGGCCCAACGAAGCGCGGTGCCGTTTAGCTCCGGCGACCCCCTGGTCAGGCTGGTGGATAATCGTGTGGTGGTTGATGCGGTC
>DATBEY010000147.1:0-12771 GCA_036558765.1 Binatia bacterium
TTCGAGTGCCTGGTACGCTTCTTCAATTTTCGCGAATTCGAGCGGCTCGAGGTTGCGCTGGCGCAGATATTCCACGGAAGTACTGCCGTGAATGCTGCCCACGCGTTTCCCCGGCAGATCCTCGGGACCGTTGATATCACCGCGCAATTGCTGCACCGTCAGTGACGAAGTGACGGCCGCCGTAAAATAGGCGATGAAAACCACACTCATAAACATCCAGACCACCGCGATAATGCGCGCCATGGCCGCGCGCGGCATCTGATCCGCCTGGGTCGCGAGGGTGGAAGCAGCCCACCAGCAAGCCTCGAAAATTCCGGGAAAATAGGCTCGGTGTGTCAACATGCCAGTGGGATTGCGGCGCTCAAACCACCAGACCAGATGCGCCATGAGAAAAAGAATCAGCGCGACCGCTAGCACGTAGAGCAGCACCGTCGTGGAGAACAGGTTTCCGATGATCGCTTCGACTAACGCAGTGCGGCTTCCCTGCACCGGCGTGAGGATCTGTAGCCCGGAATCGAACATTGGCTGCGAGAAATCGAAATCGATTTCGCGGTCCGCTGTGATCGAGATCGCGGCGATACCAACGGAGGCCTCGTTCGATTTTACAGCGTTCAGCAATTCTTTAACCGTCGGTTTCACGACGAATTCCGACTGCACATTTAGTTGCCTGGCGATCTCCTGCCAGAGCTCGATGCTGAAACCCGTGAGTTGTCCCTGCTGCCCATAAACAAACGGCCGGACCAAACGCGTGGCGACCCGCAGTTTGCTCGATTGGGGTTGGCCGAACGTATGCGGGGCGAAACATAGTAAGAAGAGAACGACTGTGAATCGGCGCATTTTGCTGGGAAGCGGCAAAATTACTGGACGATGGCCGTCACGGTGAAGTTACTTTCGTCAGTGCTCGAGCGGCTTTGGTAACCCAAAATTTGCCGAGTGATCTCGTGGAGCTTACTGGTGGACCCGCCCACCGCGACAGCTTGGCCGTTAGGCACGATCAAGTCCGTTGCCGCTTCAGTAAAATCGATGGCGCCCGGTCGATCGACGGAAAAATAGCTGATGCGCGGCGTCAGGCGGAGTCTGATTTGACCATCACTAAGAATTGTGGCGCCGACGCGGAGCGATGTTCCGACGTCGTTGAAGACGACGCGCCGCTCGATGTAACCGAGGCCAAGGGCATAGTTGTAGTAATAAGCCGCGTCGCTCTGGGGCACCCGGGTTGCGACGGTAAGCAGCGATTCGCTCCCATCGGCAACCAGAGTAAAAATTCCGCTGGAACGTTCGACTGTCGTCTGGCGCTCACCCGCAGCGATTCTGCCGGAAGGATAGACCGTTCCTCTGCGGACGACGATGCTGCCGCTGCCTTGGGCGCCGGCGCGGTTGCTGGTGCCCGATTGGCGCGTTTCGAAAACCACCTTTATATTGCGGCGAGTCTGCGCAACCGCGATTTCGCTCCCGCCTGAGGCGCAAACCCAACTCGATAAGACAAGCGCAAGAACAAGTCTTGAATGCTTACGAATGGCGACCGTCATTGTCGGCTTGCGGGCAGCAATGAAAAGTCGACGACCTTTTGCAGATCAAAGTCTGCTGGGACGGGCCGTTCCTGACGCAGAATATCTAAATAGCCGCGCGCGACTTTGGGATTGAGCTTTCCGTCTTTGTTGAGAAGTCGAATCAAAGTCGCGTAGGTATTTTCCGCTTCCTGCTGATTCACTTTGAATTTGTCGATGATCATCTTCACGCTTTCGGCGCGGTTGGCGCGCAACCAGCCGAGGGAGTCCATCACGGCGGCGACCGTGCGCCGGACTGACTCGCGATTGCTCCTGATCTCATTCTGAGAAGTTACCAAGCCGACATAGGGGATGTCGGCAAGATCGCCGAGCTGCATAAATTTCTTATAACCGAGGGAGACCGCTTTATCGTCGAACGGCGGCGTCATTACGGTTGCGACCACTCGATTCGATGTTAGGGCACGAAAGCTGTCCGCAGTACCGCCCGTATTGATAACGTGCACGTCTTTGTCACTGATCTCGGACTTTTTCAAAAAAGCCTGAAAAAAATAGTAAGGCGAGGTGCGCACGCCGGAGAGCGCCACCGTCTTGCCGATCAGATCTTGCGGCTTGTTGATGTCTTTGTTCGTAACCAATACCCAGGGGGAGCTGTCACAGAAACTGATCACGATGACCAGCGGCAGTCCCGCCACCGCGGCAGAAATCCCGGTGGAGACTGACGTGAAGTAGTTTATGTTCCCGGCGACCACCGCTTGGGGTTGAATCGTCGTGCCCATCTGGATGTATTCCGATTCGATGCCGTATTTTTTGTAAATGCCTTTTTCCTGGGCCACGTAGAATGGCATGTAGGAAAAGGCCAGGGATGGAAAGCCGATTCTAATTTTGTAGGTGCTTTCCGCTGCGAAAGTAAATTTGGCGGTGAGACTAGCCGCCGCATAGACGAAGATGAAAAGGAAAACGCGTAGCTTCATCACGACATCCTCAGGCAACGGCGGCTTGCGATGGCTTTTCACTCCATAGACGGCGAGCATGCGCCAGGGCCGCAGGTTTGGGAAGATTTCTAAGCCGAAAAAACTCGACGGCGGTTTTACCGAGCAATTTTTCTTTCTGCGCAAACGTCAAATCGTTGCCGTCGACGATGTCTTTGACAGAATAAGGGAAGTGGCAGTCCCAGTGGCAGTAATCCGACGCGTACATGACTGTGCTCTCGCCGTTGGCGGCAAAAACTCGGTCCAGACCGCTTTCTTCCGATTCGCACGTCAACGTCATTTGTTCGCCGCGAATGATATCACTCGGACGTCTTCTAAGATCGGGCATCTGCGGTGCGAGTTTTTCGATATGCTCGTCGAAGCGCTCAGCCCAGAAGGGCAACCAGCCTGCGCCTCCCTCCATAAAGCCGGCGCGAAGTTTCGGGTAGCGGTCGAACACACCTTCGCCGATCATGTGCATCATGGCGATCATCAGCTCGAAGGGAAATGCGGTCATGTGCACATAAGCGTATTTGCGCAAACGTTCGCTACCCGCGCCCATGACGCCGGAAACGCCGAGCACGCCATCATGGCCGGTCTGCGGGTGCACGCTCAGCGGCATGCCGATCTCCTGAGCGCATTCATAAATGGGGTCGAACATACGATCGCCCATATTGTTCAAGCCATAGACGTTGGTCGGCAGCATCGCCGTCACTGCGCCGCCTTTTTTTAGATACTCGAGCTCTTTCACTGCGGCGGGCGGATCCTGGCAGGGAATCAAACCGACCGCGAGCAGCCGCTGCGGATTCGTCGAACAGTATTCGATCAGCCAATCGTTCACCGCGCGACAGAGCACCGCGGCGAGTTCCTTGTTCATCAAACCGTTGACCGTAAGCGCGATTTGCGTGCCGAAGAGAATGGCAACGTCGATGCCTTCCTCGTCCATATCCTTGAGTCGCGCCTGCGGATCCACCATGCCGGCGCGATAGCCGCGAGCTTTTTCAGTCATGGGCCCCGATACACCGGGACCGAGCCCTTGAGATGCCGACCAGAGTCGCCCTTCCAAAAGAATGCGCGAATTGCCTTCGTTGTCATTCAAGCGAACCGGCGCCTGGGAACGCCACTTCTCAGGCATCCGTGCGGCCAAGTCGACATTGCCTTCATAAACATGGCCGTCAGCGTCCACGACCAGTAGCTCGTCAAAATTTTCCATCTTTTCCTCCGAATCAATCGCATGCTTCAACGCAGGTCATCACGCCATTCGGAGTAAGACGTACCATAGCAAAAGTATTTCGGGCAACCGCAATTTGCACTGATAGTATCTTATCCGGTTTGAAAGCCAGGGCTCGATTCGATATGCAAGCATTAACGATGCAGCAGATTTTGCGAGACAGTTTGTGCGGAAAAAAGTTGGCGCGCGATGAAGCGATGGCGCTCAGCGCGGCAACAGGCGATGAGCTGCAGGCTCTGCTCGAAACCGCAGCGGCCATACGCAATCGACACAAAGGTTGGACGGTGACATTTTCACCGAAAATTTTTGTGCCGCTCACCAATCTGTGCCGCGATTTTTGCGGGTATTGCACGTTTCGGAAAGCCCCGGATGAACCGGGCGCGAAGACCATGACACTGGACGAAGTTTTGCGCATCGTCAATCAAGGCAAGCGCCTCGGCTGCACGGAAGTGCTCTTCAGCCTCGGCGACAAACCGGAAGCGATTTATCCCGAGATGAAGCGATTTCTCTCGGAGCGCGGCCATCAGAGGACCCTCGATTATTTGTACGAATCTTGCCGGAGCGTCGTGCAGGAAACTGGATTATTGCCGCATTCGAACCCCGGCGTCATGGGCAGGGGAGATCTCGAGCGCTTGAAGCAGGTCAATGCCAGCATGGGGTTGATGATCGAAAGCGTTAGCGAGCGGCTGCTCGTACCCGGAGCCGCTCATGACAATGCACCGGATAAAAAACCTGCAGTCCGCCTAAAAACGCTTGCCGAAGCTGGAAAGCTCCGCATCCCGTTCACGACAGGAATCTTGATCGGCATCGGCGAAAATTGGGCGGAACGGATCGATGCCTTGCTCGCCATTCGCGATCTCCACGCGCGCTATAGTCATATTCAGGAAGTCATCGTGCAAAATTTTCGCGCTAAACCGAGTATTCCCATGCATGCTCATCCGAACGCCAGTCGTGACGATATGCTTAAAACGATCGCGTTGGCGCGGCTGATCTTTGGCGGTGAAATGAATCTCCAGGCACCGCCCAATTTAACTCCCGACGGCTATGAGCTGTATTTAGAGGCCGGTATCAACGATTGGGGCGGTGTTTCGCCGCTCACACCCGATTTTATCAATCCGGAAGCTCCCTGGCCGGCGTTAAAGATCTTAAGTCAGAAAAGTGCTGCAGCCGGCTTCGATTTGAAGGCGCGATTACCCATTTATCCTGAGTACATTAGGGAGGAATTTGTCGCGCCATCGATGCTTCGTTGCATCGAGCGACTCGCCGGCGCTGACGGTTTGGTGCGCGATAATGGTCCGCTGACGAGCTCATTCCGCCCTCCATCCAACCTGCCGTCGAGCCCAGGTCTTTGCGGATGATCCTGGCTTTGACCGGCGGCACCGGGGGTGCGAAGCTGATCGAAGGACTCGCCGCTGAATTGGACTCTGACGAGCTCACGATCGTCTGCAACACCGCTGATGATACGTTGGTTCATGGGCTTTACGTCTCGCCGGATCTCGACACGATCACTTACACATTGGCGGGGTTGATCGATCCTGACCAAGGCTGGGGTCTGAAAAATGATACGTTTGCCGCGTTACAACAGCTCGGCCGGTTGGGCGGCGAAACCTGGTTCAAACTTGGCGATCGAGATCTCGCGCTGCATATCAGGCGCACGCAATTGATGAATGACGGACTCAGATTGTCGGAGGTCACCGCTCAACTGCGTCGAGCGCTCGGCGTCAGGGCCAAAATTTTGCCGATGAGCGACGACAAAGTTCAAACGCGCGTGAATACACCGGAAGGTGAAATTTCCTTTCAGGAATTTTTCGTCAAGGAGCATTGGGCTCGTGAGGTGACGGGAATTCGTTTCTCGGGAGTTGAACAGAGCCAACCCGCGATCGGCGTGCTCGAAGCGATGAGCCGAGCCGAAGGCGTTATTATCTGTCCCAGCAATCCGATCACCAGCATTGGGCCGATCTTGGCTGTGCCGGGAATGCGTTCGGCTCTAGCTGCGCTCGATGTGCCAATTGTTGGCGTGAGCCCGCTCATCGGCACGACAGCCGTTTCTGGGCCGGCACATAAACTTATGATCGCTTGTGGCTACGCTCCCTCAGCGCTCGGGGTTGCGCACCATTATGCGGACATTCTGGATTGCCTGTTGATCGCGGCAGAAGACCAGAATCTCGCGAGCTCGATTCAGGATCTCTCCATCGGCCCGGTTTGCACCGACATTCGCATGACGACTGCCGGTGACAAATGCCGCCTCGCCGCCGAGGTCTTGGCGTCCCTCAAAAAATAGTCTAAGAAAATTCTCTCCGGAATCGGAATGCAAATCGCCGCACTTATACCGATGAAGGGTTTCGGCAACGCAAAACAACGCCTGGGCGCAGCCCTGAGTCGCGCCGGACGCGAGGTTTTGGCGGAAGCGATGTTCCGGGACGTCTTGGGTCAGGTGGTCAGTGCACGCGGTCTCGAAGCGACGTTCGTGGTCACGGGCGATGAATACGTAGCTGCGATCGCATCCGCAGCGGGCGCCGGAGTTATACGCGAATCAACCGAACAGGGTGAAACCAGTGCCGTCGACTTTGCTCGAAATCGGTTGAAAAATGCCGGTTGGGAAGCCGTCTTGATCATTCCCGGCGACATGCCGCTCGTGCGTGCCGAAGATATCGAGATGGTTCTCGCGCAAGTTCCCGCGGATGCGCGAGCGCCTTTCGCGTTGCTCGTGCCCTCGCACGATCGCCTCGGTACGAACGGACTGCTCCTCGCACCGCCTGACCTGATTCAGCTCCGATTCGGCTACAACAGTTTCAGTTTTCACATGAGTCAAGTAAGCGCGCATCGGTTACCGGCGCGTTTTTGCGAAAACGAGCGCATTGCTCTGGACATCGATGAACCGAAAGATCTCGAACGATTTCTTTCTTGTGCGACGGAAGACGGTGAGACCCTGAAGGCTCTGCGCCGCATGATGGCCGAGGCGGATCTCTGGCAAACTCGGTCTAGCGGTGGCGCATGAAGCGGCTTGAACTGATCGGGCTCGATGGGCTGGGAGAGATTCGCGCTGGTGATTCGGTTGGTGATTTAATTTGCGACACCTGCGCGCGGCACCAGATCAGTCTGCAAGACAACGACGTGCTGGTCGTCGCACAAAAAATAATTTCGAAAGCGGAAGGCCGCGTACGTTCTGTCGATGCAGTCACGCCATCGGCGCGCGCCTTCGAATTAGGACGTGAATTGTCCAAAGATCCGGAACTCGTTGAAATCATACTGGGCGAAAGCCGGCGGATCGTGCGGAGCGGCGGCCGGGCATTGATCGTCGAGACCCGCCAGGGCTTTGTCTGCGCCAATGCCGGCGTCGACCAATCGAACGTGGGTTTGAAGCAAGTTACACTACTGCCGCAAGATGCCGATCGCTCAGCGCGTCAATTGCGCAGTGCAATTCATCAGCGCACCGGGAGACGCCTTGGGGTCATCATCAGCGACAGCTTCGGTCGACCCTGGCGGCTCGGCACGGTCGATGTCGCGATCGGCGTCGCGGGCATGGCTCCGATCAAGGACGAAAGAGGCATGCGTGATCGCTATGGATATGAACTCAAAGCGGCGGTTTCGGCGGTTGCGGATGAGCTTGCCGCGGCAGCCGAATTGGTAATGGGCAAACGCGATCACGTTCCAGTCGTGCTGGTGCGCGGCTATGATGTGCAAACAAAGGAGGATGGATCGGCGCGGGAACTTCTTCGATCCGATGCGGAGGATCTCTTTCGCTAGTTCGAAAATTGAATATGAACGAATTGAAAGTGGCAATCGTGGGCGGCACCGGCAATCTCGGCAGCGCCTTGGCGCTTCGTCTAGGCGCGCCCGGCGTCAAGATCATCATCGGCTCGCGTGACGCTGAAAAAGCGCGGAACGCCGTCGAAACACTGCGTCCGAAACTCCGCGCCGGGGAAATATCCGGCACGACAAATCGCGACGCAATCAAAGACGCAGACTTTATCGTTATTGCGGTTCCGTACGAAGGACATGCGCAAATGGTTGCGGATCTCAAACGCCAGCTCGGCGGGAAAATTCTTATCGACACCGTCGTGCCGCTCAACAAAATAAAGCCCTTTGTGCCTGCGGCGGGCTCCGCATTGCAGGAAGCGCAGCAAATTCTAGAGGGTGAAGCCCCGGTGATCGGTGCGCTGCACAACATTTCGGCCGTGGATTTAGGCGATGTCGATTCGCCCCTCGGTGATGTTCTGGTGTGCGGTGATGACAACGCGGCGAAACAGAAAGTCATAGAGATCGTCGAGCGCATCGGTGCCAGCGCGTACGACGGCGGCCCTGCAAGCAACGCCTACGTGATCGAAGGACTCACTGGCGTCATTATTCATCTCAACCGCAAATACAAATCGAAACACGGCAGCATCAGGATTACCGGAATAAAAAGCCACTGAGCCGCCTGTCCAGTTACCTCGACCGTTCGAGCTGTAAAAATTACTGATCGCGCACCATTTTGTCTGGAGCGAGGTATCGCTCGCTCTGGAGCAGATGGAATAAACGCCAAATTTTCCTCTGAATATCATTGGCCATAGTGGCTCGCTTATTGCCTATGGTCAGGGCATGAGAGTTGAAAGACGATTCTTCTTGAAAGTAGCCGCGTTCGCGGCAATGTTATTGTGCGGGCGCGGTACAGGCGCGGCCCTCGATGTTAGCCGGCCGGCTCATTTTCTTCCCGAGGAACGGCGCCTCATCGAGGATTACTACCGTCAATCCCAGTTGGATAAAGGGAAGGGTTTGCCGCCGGGGCTAGCGAAGCGTGGCGGAAATTTGCCGCCCGGTTTGCAGAAGCACCTCGAGAAAAATGGGCAGCTCCCGCCGGGTTTGCAAAAGCGCTTGGAGCCGCTGCCGGTAGACTTAGACCGGCGCTTGTCTCGGCTCCCGGAATACTGGGAAAGGGTTGTGTTGGAACGCGACGTGATACTACTCGACCGGCGCAGCAATCGGATTCTCGACATCATCGAAAACATTGTCGGCTTGGCTACTGGCCAATGAGCCTATAGGTCGTCTGCTGAGCTCATGCTGGCGACCCATGTACCCACCGTTTCTCCTTATTTCTTAGCTATTTAGCTCGGGTCACTCCAACCACATTCGGCTGTTAACCTTTTCGGCCTTGGTGCGTCTAAGTGTTTGTAAGGGATGGGAATTCGCGGCACGAGAAGCAAATGACCAATCCTGAAGAACTGCGGGACGAACAGTTAGTAGAATTCTGTCGGCAAGGCGAAAGGCACTATTTCGATGTACTTGTGCGTCGATATATGGAAAAAGCATTTCGGATCGCCTTTGACTTCACGCGAAATACCGAAACGGCAAAAGATCTTTCGCAGGATGCGTTCCTACGGGCCTTTGCGAATATCAACCAGTTTGACGGCCGCTCGACTTTCTATACCTGGTTTTATCGCATCGTTGTAAACCTTTGCTTGGACCATGCGCGGCGTCAACACCGTGTCGGATGGGAGTCGCTCGACCGCATAACGGAGGAACCTGGTGAACATAAGGAACTGGCCGACTCGACATTTGCCCCTGATCAGCAAGCGATTGCGAGTGAAGCCAAACGGCGGGTCGATCAGACCCTGGAAACGATGCCGAACAAACAACGTACGGCCTTCTTGCTGAGAAATCATCAGGGGTTGTCGATCGCCGATGTCGCCAAGGTGATGAAAACCACGGAGGGCACGGTTCGGGTTTATCTCCATCGTGCGGTAGCCGCATTGCGTCAAAGCCTTTTGGAACTTGTGTAGGGAGAGACTGTTATGAAAAACGCCATGCCATTGCAGAGCGCGTGCAAAGAGTTTGAAGAGGATTTGGTCCTTTATTATTACGGTGAAACGAGCGAGGAGGAGCGTCGCCGCGTCGGCCGGCATCTTTCCGAATGTTTGCGCTGCCAAGGGTTTCTCGGTGATCTGCAGCGCTTGCTGCCGCAAATGGCGAGAACCGAAGAATTACCCCAGTCGTTCTGGGACAATTATTATCGGGAAACCGTCGCGAAATTGGCGCAACAAGACGAACGCAAGCACTGGTGGCGCGCGCTGATTCCGTCGATGAAAATCTGGATGGTGCCGGCATTTGGCACGGTGGCGATGGCGGTCCTGGTCATTGGTTTGCTGTTCGGAAAGGGTAACCTGAGCTCGTTTACGGTTCGGCCAACGGAAAAGATCCCGCATGAAATTTTGGCCGACGAAAACCAGCTGCAATTTTTTGAGTCCATGGACTTGCTCGAATCTTTGGGCAAACTGGAAGCTCAAGACGAGCAGAAGCCGGAGGCGGTTGACACGCAGTCGAGCCGGGTGAAGTTGCAAAGCGGCATCGCCTGATGCGCTGACTCTTGTTTAGCCTTGAAATAAAATGAGGAAAGAAAAACTAATCAGTCTCACGCTCGGAGCGTTCCTGCTCGTCAGTTCTCAGATTGCGAGCGCGGCGGGCGACAATTGGCGCAATTTAACGCCGACGGAGAAAGATAGAGTCCTGGAAAACTATCAGCGTTGGCAGAGACTGCCGCAACAAGACAAAGAACATCTGCGCGACGAATGGAACCGCTGGCAGCGTCTACCGAAGGATGAGCGCGAGCGCATCAAACAACGCTACGATCAACAACAACGGCGCGACCGGCGCCGGGATTAGTCTTTTCAATTCATGACGCGCTGTCCCGGTTCGACCGGAGCAGCCGCTGGAAGGCGCCATTTCACATGGCGTAGTACGCGGCGCAGTTATCCCAAAGAATGCGCTTTTTGTCGTCGTTGCTGATCGGCAGATTGAGAAAGTGGTGCACAGCCTCAGGAAATTTTGAATCGCCGTGCGGATAATCCGTCGAGAACACCACGTTCTTCCCACCCATATAGTCGATCACGTGAGTAATCGTTGCTTCGCCCGGTTCCACCGAGACGACACACTGGCGTGTGAAATATTCGCTCGGTTGACTTGTCACATCCGGCGCCCAAACATCGCCCTCACGTTCCCATCCTTCATCGAGACGCCATAAAAGCCACGGTAACCAGCTGCAGTTCGCCTCGAGAAAGGCGACCCGGAGCCGTGGATGGCGCGCGAGCACGCCACCGGCGCAGAAACTTCCCAGAGCAAGCATCTGTTCGATCGGTTGCGCGTAAACGCGGCGCAGCATGAGATTCGGCTCGAGGCGCTCGCCGATTTGCTGTTTTCCCGTACCGGTGGATTCATGAAATCCAAGCGCGAGATTCAGCTCTTCCAAAGCATCCCATAACGGTTCGTAATAGCTTTCGTGCCACTGATGCTTGACCAGTGGATTGGCACGCAGAAACACCGCGCGGAAGCCAAGCTCGGTGGCGCAACGGTGTGCTTCCGTCACCGCGTCTTTCATATCATACGGGGAGATCATGCCGGCGCCGATCAGGCGGTGGGGATCTTTCTGACAGAAATCATAAAGCCAGTTATTGTAAGCGCGCGCGATGGCGGCCGCGAATCCCGCATCCATGTCGTCGACCACCAGCGCGCGCAGACCGCGGGTCGGATAGAGCACCGCCACGTCAATACCTTCGATATCCATGGCTTCGAGCTGGACTGCGGCTGTCCAACCGCGTTCGGCGTCGCCACGATAAAGCGTCTGATTGCGCTCAAAGTTTTGTCCGCGCGCTGAATCGTTCTGCCGCGTGGTCGTGCGCGCCCATTCCCGGCCGTTAGGATAGATCATGCGAAGATCCCGAACATTGCTGCTGACAACGCCGCGCGGCGCGCGCGCTCTAAATTTCGCGTCGATGTAGCGCTCCCACAAATCCGGCGGCTCCATGATATGCATGTCGCTATCGAGAATCTTAAAACCGTTTTTCGCCATCTTGGGCATCTCCTATGGTGGAGTTAGAAATCGTCGGCAAAGCTGCCCTTAGCGTATGCGAACCGAGTATTCAACATAAGCTACCAAACCACCCTCGGGAGTCAAAATATCGGGAAACTTTGATCAGAGTCATTATCAGGAATCTTGGGCTCCTCGGATGTAGTCTGATGGTCTGAAAACGATCGAAGAAGCGTAAAGTTAGTGACGGCGCGTAAATCGTTGCTATGCTTGACTGGGTGACTCGACGAAACAGCGCTAAGCTGAAATTTGGACTGCATCTATGAATTGCATGTCACAAAACAAAAGGCACGGACGGGTATTCCGCCGGGCCGTTCTTGAGCACATGAGAAATTGAGTTTGCCGAAATAGTTCGGGCCAGCCTAGTCTGCTTTGTGTAGCTTCCCGGATTCCGCTAATCGGATCGTGGATGAATCAAGAGACGCACAGTCGGAGAATTTTATTTCTAATCCTCGACTAATCTCGTGCCCGCCGATGTACTTCCGAAAACCATTCACGTCACGAGTAGTGATCGTCGGTATGAGGCCTGTTGGCGTGAAATTATTGCACTGTGACCAGTGCGTCAGATCTGATTAATGCTCGATAAATCTTGGTGTTCATCTGGATCCGACGCAGGCACTCGGGCGGCCGTTTATTGGGCACGAGCCTTAACACGAGTTCGTTGTGCTTCGTTTTTTAATACTTTGATGATTACTTGTTGTTTTCGGTTTTCCAGTGACGATGTGTGCAGAGGGAGAGGAACAAAAAACGTTCAACTGCTCTTTCTCTTCTCTCTATTCCTGCTTCACGAGTTCGCCTATCTGGTCCCTTCAACATTGAAGGGAGCGATTCACGATTCACCAACCAGTTTTGCTAGTTCAAATACCGCGAGCCAGAGCACACAGCAGATTGGGTCCAGTTACTGTGATGCAGTTGTTCATAAGTTCGTGCCCATTGGCTAGTCTTTCCATCGAGTCAAAAGCTCTCCTAGGAAGGACAATGTTGCCTTGGTCGATGGTTGGCGAGGAATGGCGGGCACGAATAACCCAACTGGGAAAGACCTGTGTAGACCACAGCGCAATGCTTCCGTTTTGAATAGCGCTTACATATGGATCTTTTTATAACGAGCAACGTACAGTGAACTCAATCTGTAAAGATAGCTTACAGTCGTTCCGGCAAGCCGATATTTAGCGGTGATTGAATTCAAACGCCTCAAAACTGGCACACCTGTTGCGCACGGCCAAT
>DATBEY010000148.1:0-10679 GCA_036558765.1 Binatia bacterium
CGATTGCGCTCTGGTGCCGAGCGGCGGTGGCGGCGCCTTGCACGCTATGGCGATCGCGCGGGAATTATCCGTGCCGCGCGTCATCATCCCGCCCATGCCGGCGCATTTCTCCGCGCTCGGGATGCTGATGGCCGACTTGAAACACGATTACGTGCAAACCTTTGTGCGCGAATTGGCGGAAACGAGCGGCCCTCAGATCGCCGACGCATTCGCGCTTTTGGAAAAATCCGCCAATGAGACGCTCACGGAGGAAGGCAGTAAGCCCGAGCAAATCGTGTTGCGTCATTTCTTGGATATGCGTTATCGCGGGCAGGAATATACATTGCCGGTTCCCGTGACCGAAGATTTACGCGGGCTGAGCGATTTCACAGCGATTCGCACGCGCTTCGATGAATTGCATCAGGAGCATTACGGCCACTCGGCTCCGAACGAACCTGTCATGATGGTCAATCTGCGCCTTTCAGCGCTGGGGAAATTCGACAACAAGCTGCCGCTCAACTCAGCGCCGCGTGGTGCGGATCGCGGCGAGCGCGGCCGGCGTCGCGTGATTTTCGAGAGCGACCCTGTGGATTGTCCGATTTATTTGCGCACCGGATTCTGTGCTGGCGATCGGCTCGAAGGACCCGCGGTGATAGAGGAAGTCGGTGCAACGATTCTTGTTTATCCCAGCGATCGAATGCAGGTGAACGAGTTCGGCCATCTCGTGATAGCGGTGGCGAGTTGAGATTCTTGCGCCAAGCGTCTGGAAAGGCACGAACAGCCCATGTCATCTTGAACGCGCAGCGAGAGATCGATCTTCAACAAACACGAAGAAAGATTTCTCGCCGTTGGCTCGAAATGACAATTGCGGATTCGATAATTTTCAGTTTGTAGCATGGCGGACGAAACTTTCAGCGAAAGCCTGGCACAATATGTTGCCTCGCTCTCGTCAACAACGCTTCCCGCCGAGATTATCGAATCCGCCAAGCTTCACATTCTCGACTCCCTCGGATGCCTGCTCGCCGGCTCGCGTCTGGAACCGGGTAAGCTTGCCTACGAGTTAGCGGTTGCGAACAGCGGAACAAACTCGACTTTAAGTCTTCTAGGAGGATCCGATCGGCGCGCTTCTTTTCCCGACGCCGTGCAAGCGATGTCCGTTGCCGCGCATTGCGGCGAGATGGACGATATTCATACCGGCGCGGGAACGTGCATCGGCGGCATCGTCGTTCCCGCACTGCTCGCAATCGCGGAAAAATATGGCGGCAATGGGCGCAGTTTTGCCGCGGCGATCGTTGCCGGCTACGAAACGATTATTCGGGCCGGCCTCAGCATCGATGCGCCAAAACTGTTTGCGCGCGGCTGGTGGCCGAGCACGATCTGCGGAGCTTTCGGTGTCGCTGCCGCGGGTGCGAAGTTTCTGAATTGGACGGCGCGAGAAACCGCCAATGCGCTCGGTATTGCGGTATTGCACAGCGGCGGCATGCTCACCGGCGGCAATGAAGGCGCGACTGCGCGGCATCTCGCATTCGGCCATGCGGCGCGGAACGGCATCCAATCACTAATGGCTGCGCGCCAGGGATTCACGGGACCGAAGCGCGCGTTCGAAGATGCGCGCGGTTTCTGTGCGACACTGTGCAGCGAGCCAAAATGGGAACATCTGCGAACCTTCGATAGGTTTCATCTGCCGGAGGTCGCGTTCAAGCCCTATCCGTGCGCGCGCCAGCTGCACGCCGGAGTCGAAGCTCTGCTAAAGATAATTCGACAGCATTCGCTGCAGTCGGAAACAATCGGCGATATCGAGCTTTTCCTACCGGCGCAAAACGCGGCGATGATGAATCGGCCGTCGATCATGCCGACGCACGCCGCGACCGTCGGCAGCGGCCAGTATGTCATGGCCGTGACGCTGCTGCGGCGCAAGCTCGATCTAGTATCGTTCGAAGAGCAATTTTTGCACGACAGTAAGGTTCGGGAGGTCATGAACAAAGTTAAGGTGAATGCATGTGCCGATCTCGAGCGCCATTATCCGAAAAATTGGCCCGGCCGGGTCGTGGTGCGACTGAGCGGCGGCGCGATCCATTCTGAAGAAGTGATCATTCCCAAGGGTGAGAGCGGCAATCCCATGAGCGCCGCAGAAATAGAAGAGAAATTTCTGTCATTGGCGGCGCCGGTGTTGGGAGATGAGCGGGCACTCGTTATTAAAAGGGAGTTGCAATCATTGGAAATTCGCGAATCGTTGACAGGGTTTCTGGCCGCACTCACACCTTAAGTTCCTTCTCCCTTTGACGGGGGAAAGTTAGGATGAGGGTGCTGTGCTTTTGATGCAAATGGGCACCCCTTCCTCAGTCCTTCCCCAGCGAGGGGAAGGATGCGAGAAATGGGCGCGTGATTGAAGCGGCTTCGAATCGTGCGCTATAAGAAATAGCAAGACTTGCGAATTTTGGGAGGCTCCTCATGACAGCAGATTCTACTCCCGGTTACGATCTTCTCTACGACATCATTCGGCGCCGTTCGAGTGTGCGCAAGCTCAAACCGGATCCGATTCCGGATGAGTATATCGACAAGATACTCGAAGCAGGGCGATGGGCGATGTCGGGCGCCAACTCGCAACCGTGGGAGTACATCGTCGTCAAAGATCCCCAGGTGAAAAAGGATCTGTTTCGCTGCTATTCCGAAGATAATACGGATTTCATTTACTGGATGGAGCAGCAGCGTGTCTTCGAACTGCGCCACCCGGCGTATCAGATGACGGCGGATGAGGCGGTGGAGCGGCAGCGGCGCGGCGCCGGCTGGTCCGAAGCCCCCGCGCTCATCGTCGTCGTGGGCGATGGACGGCGCCAATGGGGAACGGTGCAAGGCGCGCATACTTTCGGCCGCGATCAGTCGCATCTGACCGACGGTCTGGCCAACACCTGCACCTTCATGCATCTGGCCGCGGTCTCGCTCGGGCTGGCGACGCAGTGGGTCACGATTCATGTGCAAGAACCGTTCAAAAAAGTTCTCGGTGTGCCTGATCTGATGATGCTCTACCTGATCATTCCCGTCGGCTATCCGGCGGTGCAACCGTCCGAAGGCGTACGCCGCCCGCTGGAAGAAATTGTCCATCATGACCACTACGAGCAGGACAAATTCATGAGCAACGAGCGGGTGATTCAGTTTCTCTACGAACTGCGCGGCAAGACTTTGCAGACCTACCGCCAATCCTACGTGGGGAAAGAAGAGTCGAAGAAAAACTAAGAAATTGGGTTTTAGACGTGGTCCACAATGTTGCTTAGACGATTTCGCGCGGCAGCGACAGGCTTTATTGGAGGCGGCCTCGTGACTATGATTCTTCTCGCACTGGTTGTTTCGATCTTCAAGCTGGCATTTCAAAGTGTCATGCCAGCAGCTTTGATCGTAGGATCGATTTTCGGGGTTGTGGGTTTCTGCTTTCCTGGTCTAGGGACGAGCTTGTTCGCGATGCTGGACTTGTGACAAGGACACCGCGCCAGCCAAAAGATTCGATTTGTTTGTAAAGAAAAAGCAAGGGGTAATCGTGTCCGTTGATCCAATCACCGTAGAAATTATTCGCTGCGCCCTGAAGGCGGCGGCGAACGAGATGTCAGCGGTGCTGAAGCGCACCGCGTACAACATGATGATCTACGAAGTGCAGGATTACTGCGTGAGCATCGTCGATCATCAAGGCCGCACGTTATCGCAGAACGAGGGCGCGCTGCCGATTTTTCTCGCCGATCTCGGCGTCGCCGTCCAGGATGGCGTGGAAATTTACGGCTTGGCCAATATCCATCCGGGCGACGTGTTTCTGGTTAATCATCCGGAAATCTGCGGCCAGCACTTGAACAACATGGTGGTCTACACGCCGTTGTTCTGGGAGAAGAAGTTGCTTTGTTTTCTCGCCGTGCGCGCGCACTGGATTGACGTGGGCGGCGGCAGCACCGGGTTCGGCTCGAGCAATACCCGCGATGTTTACGAAGAAGGGCTGCAGGTGCGCTCGGTCAAAATCTACAAAGAAGGCCGGCCCAATACGGAAGTACTGCGGTTGATCGAAGACAATATACGCTTTCCCGAATCATCGCTCGGCGATCTGCGCGCGCAAATCGCCTGTTGTCGCACCGGCGAAGAACGCTTGAATCAGATTTGCCGCAAGTACGGCGGCAAAGTTTTTCTCCAAGCGGTCGAGACCATCTGGGACCAGACCGACAAGCTCGTGCGCGAAGCGGTGCGAGCGATTCCCGATGGCGTCTATGAAGCGTCTTCTTTTCTCGACGACGACGGCCGGGTGATGAACAAAACAATTCCGATCAAAGTTAGAGTTCTCGTACGGCGCGACGAGCTGACCATCGATTTTAGCGAAGTCGCCGATCAAGTGCCGGGGTTCATCAACTGCGGATCGAGCGGCGGTATGGCGGCGGCGCGAGTTGCGTTTAAGGCTTTGACTTCGCCGCATCGCGAAGTGAACGAAGGCTCGTTTCGTGCGCTCAAAGTCATTCTTCCGGCGGGCAAGCTGCTGAGCGCGCGCCGTCCCGCCCCGATCGGCGGCTGGAGCTTGTCACTGCCGACGGTGCTCGATACGATTTTTCGCGCACTGGCACCGGCGCTGCCGGACCGAGTACCCGCCGCTCACAAAGGCGATATGGGCGGGTACGCGATCTTCGGCACGAATTCGAAAACCGGACGGCGCTACGTCTGCCAAAATATTATCGGTGGCGGCTGGGGCGGCCGCCCCTTCGAGGACGGTGTTTCCGCTGCCGTGTCCATGTGCCAGGGGGATGTGAAAAATACGCCGATCGAACTACAGGAGCTTTATTATCCGCTCCTTTACGAGTGTCATGCGTTACGCACGGACAGTGGTGGTGCGGGAAAATTTCGCGGCGGCATCGGCGTTGAAGTAAAAGTCAAACCGCTCGAGGGCTTTTTTCTGAGCCGCAACACCGATCGCATCAAATGCCCGCCCTGGGGTTTGCTCGGTGGTGCCGAAGGCGCCGTCAACGAGACCATCATCCAGCGCAACGGCAAAGCAGAGAGGCTGCCGGGAAAGTTCAGCCATTTATCGGTGCATCCCGGCGAGACGGTGACTTTTCTAACGGCGGGCGGCGGTGGATACGGCAACCCGGCCCAGCGCGATGCCGAAGCGGTGAAGCGCGATACCGAGCTCGGTTATGTTTCCGAGGCGCAGGCGAAAACTATCTATTCGGTCCGTGGTGCAGCAGACCGTTGATGCGCTTGCGTTCAATGCTTTAGCACAGAGGCTGATATGAAGAAAAATTTGAAAATTTCCCGACTGACAGGCCTGTTATTGGTTGCGGTTCTATTGCCGATATCGGCGTTGGCGCAAGATAAGAGGCCGTCCGCTGATCTTGCGACCTACAGCGGCGCGGATCGCGAGCAGCGCTTGCTTGCGGGAGCCAAGACGGAAGGCAAAGTGGTTTGGTACACTTCGCTAGCCGGAAGCTCGTACAAAGAATTAGCCAAAGGATTCGAGTCGAAATATCCGGGCGTCAAGATCGAGCCTTATCGCTCAGAGAGCTCGGACATCATGACGAAGGTCACCGCGGAGGCGCAAGCCAGGCAGGTGATCGCCGACACGATCGAAACAACGCTGCCAACGCTGCGGTTTCTACGCGAGAATAAGCTGCTTATCGCCTATGCGTCGCCGTACCTGGGCAAATATCCGCCGAACACCAAGGAAGATGCTGGGCGCGGGCTCGTCTATTGGGCGGTGGACCGTGAAACCTACATGGGGGTTGGCTACAACACCAACCTGATCTCTGCCTCGCTCGTGCCGAAAAACTACGGTGATTTGCTGAAGCCCCAACTCAAAGGAAAAATCGCCTTTGTTTCCAACGAAACCGGCATTCGCACGCTGGGCGGTATTGTCAAAGCAAAAGGCGAGGAATTCGTGCGCAAGCTCAAAGCGCAGGAAATCACGCTGTACGCGGTTTCCGGGCGCGCGATGGCCGATCTCGTCATGTCCGGAGAAGTCGCGCTATCGCCGACAATTTTTCGCGATCATGCTCTCGAGGGGAAAGAAAAAGGCGCGCCAATCGATTGGGCGCCGATGGAAATCGTTCCCGCTAATGCGGGCGCGGTGGCGTTGGTGGCGCAGGCGCCTCATCCTAACGCCGCGGCTCTCTTGGGCGATTTTCTTTTGAGTCCTGAAGCGGCAAAGATTCTCGGCGACCTGCACTACGGCAGTCCTTTCAGGACGGTGCCGTTCAAGCTCTGGTATCCCGAAACCGGACTTTCGACCGAGCAGTACGAGAAGGCCGCGGAAAAATGGGACAAGCTGCTGCGCGAGATCGGACGAAAGCCCCTCTAATAAAATTTAGACGGTCGGCAAATCGCCGGCTTGCAGCGCGGGTGATTGATCGGGTGACCTGGCGAGCGCGCTATGCTTTCTTCCATAGCTGAAATAGATCACGAAGCCGATCAGCAGCCAGACGATCAATCTCAGCCAGTTTTCCACCGGCAAAGAAAACATCAACAACAAGCAGAATGCGATGCCCAGTAAGGGCACGAGCGGAACGAGCGGACAGCGAAACGGACGCGACATTTCCGGATTCGTCTTGCGCATGATCAATACCGCGGCGCAGACAATCACAAATGCGAGTAATGTGCCGATGTTCACGAGCTCGGCAAGCATGCGGAGCGGCAATAATGCGCCCATGACGCCAACTACGGTGCCGGTCAAAATCGTCGATTTCCAGGGCGTGCGGAAACGGGGATGCACCGCCCCGAAAAAACGGTTGGGCAAAAGACCGTCACGCGCCATCGCCAGCATGATGCGCGGTTGACTCAGCATCAGCACCATCAAGACCGAGGTGATGCCGGTGAGCGCGCCCAGCGAAATCAATGCATGGGCCCAGGGCAACCCGGTTCGGCTGAAAGCTTTGGCGAGCGGCGCATCAATAGCTATTTGCTGGTAGGGAACCATGCCGGTGAGAACCGCCGCGACCGCAATGTACAGAACGGTGCACAGCGTTAGCGAACCGATGATGCCGATCGGCACATCGCGGCTCGGATTGCGCGCTTCTTCGGCGTGGGTCGAGACCGAGTCAAAGCCGATATACGCGTAAAACACGACCGCGGCTCCCGCCATCATTCCGAGGGGCTCGCCACCTGCTCCATGTTGTCCGATCACGGTCTTACCGAAAAGGCTCACACCGGCATAGCCGTACGGAGCGAAGGGGTGCCAATTGGTCGGGTCGATGTAGAAGATGCCGACGGCAATGATCAGGAGCACCACCGCCAGCTTGATCACGACCATGAAGAAATTAAAGTTGGCGCTGCGCTTGATACCGATCACGAGAACGATCGTCAGGGCGGCCGCTATCAACAACGCCGGCAAATCGACGATTGCGCCGGTCGCAACGAAACGGCCGCTCCCCGGATCGAAATCGAAGGGAGAATTAATCAACGCCGGCGGCAGATAAATTTGCAGCAGGCCGAGAAAATCGACGAAGTAGTGCGACCAGCCATGGGCGACACTCGCCGCCCCGACGCCATATTCGAGCAGCAAATCCCAGCCGATGATCCATGCGAAAAGCTCCCCCAGGGTGGCATAGGCATAGGTGTAGGCGGATCCGGCTATCGGAACCATGGAAGCGAATTCGGCATAGCACAGCGCGGCAAAACCGCAGGCGGTGCCGGCGACGACAAAGGAGAGCATCGTCGCTGCGCCGGCTTTGTCTTTAGCCACGACGCCGATGATGACGAAAATGCCGGCGCCGATAATTGCGCCAATCCCGAGGCTGGTGAGTTGCAGCGGGCCGAGGATCGGCCGCAGCGCGTAAGCGCCGCCGGCGTCTCTCAATAAAAGCGCACCGGATTTTTTCGCCAATAACGAGTGCCGCAGCGGTGTCATAGGTGAGCCCAATACAATGCGCTAGCGGTGAATGCAATAACAGCCGCGCGTGCAGCCACACGCCGAGATTTCCTGCTTGACGCTATCGGAGCTTCCTTCTACTATCCGGTCACGCTTCTCGTGCGGTCGAGTTTGCCATGCCGATTATCCTGTGGATTTGTCTGTTGCTCGTTTTTGGTGCCGAAGCTCTAGTGTTTGGCGCCGGCGCGCCACCGGCAAAAATCATTATCACGCCGGCAAGTTTCAGCGAGCGAGAAGGGCTGCTGATCGTCTCGCAAAACCAAGGTTTCTTCCGCAAGTATAAATTGGACGTGGAACTGGTGCTGATGCCGAGCGCGCCGATCGCTTTTTCCGCTCTCACCGCGGGGGAATCACATTTCTACTATGGCACCACGTCGGGCACGAGCCTCGGCGCTGTGCTAAACGGGCTGGACGGCGTCTTCGTCGCGGGATTTATCAACAAACTGATCGGCGCCTTTTCGGTGACGAAAGACATCAAGACGCCGAACGATCTCAAGGGAAAACAGATCGGCGTTGCCAGCCTCGGCGGCGGCAACTGGATGTTTACGATGCTGGCGTTCGATCACTGGGGCCTCGATCCCAAGCGCGACAACATTACCTTTCGGATCATCGGCAATACCGGCGTTCGCGCGCAGTCCATTGCGTCGGGAATCATCGGCGGCTCGGTCCTGGGTTACACTTTCGCGACGAATTTGCGCCGCGAGGGCTATCCGATTTTGGCCGATCTCGCCGATCTCAACATTCCTTTTCTGGATTCGGGACTGTATACGCGCAAGAGTTTTGTCGCACAACATCCGGATATCGTCGAAAACGTGCTGCGCGCCTTGCTCGACGGGATTACGTTTATTCAAAATCCGGAAAACAAAAGCGCCGTGCTGAAAAGTCTGGTGCAATGGCTCCGTTTAGCGAAGACCGAAGATGCCGTCGAAGGGTATGAATTCATGCGCAAGCTCTACACGAAACGGATCTATCCGACGGTGGAAGGGGTCCGTAACAGCATTCGCGTGCTCGCGTTGACCAACGAAAAGTTTCGCGGGCTCAAGGCCGAGGACTTGATCGACGATCGCATTGTCCGGAAATTGGAAAAAGAGGGAGCGTTCTAGCGAGCTCGATAATCGCGTTTCTCTCATGGACTCTACGGCACAATCTCCTGGCTCAAGATTCGAGGGACGTGCGGAGCTGCCCGGCGTTCGGTTGTGGTATGTCGACAGCGGCGGGAGCGGTGTGCCCCTTGTATTGCTCCATGCGAATACAGGAAATGCCGACGGCTGGCAGTACAACATTCCGGGTTTTGTTGAAGCGGGCTATCGCGCGATCGCGTTCGATCGGCGCGGCTGGGGCCGGAGCACGGCGAATCCGACGACCGGCCCGCAGCCCGGCACCATCGCGGAAGATCTGCACGCACTGATCGAACACCTGAAGCTTGACCGCTTCCATTTGGTCGGTGTGGCCGGCGGGGGATTTGCGGCGTACGATTATGCTCTTTGGCACCCAGAGCGGCTGCGCAGTCTAGTGGTCGCCGCGAGCGGCGGCGCAATCGTAGACGAAGAATTGAGCAAGCTGCGCGAGCGAACCACGCTTCCAGGGTTCAGGAGCTGGCCGGCGGAGTTTCGCGAAGTGAGCATGGGCTACATGGCGACAAATCCCGAAGGACTGAAGCGCTGGCTGGAGATTCACAACAACTCGCAACAAAAAGGCGCGCCGGTCCAGCCACAAAGAACCACAATCACCTTCGAAAAGCTCAAAACGATCCGCGTGCCGACTTTGTTGATGCCCGGCGATCAAGACCTGCAGTGCCCGCCCTGGGTCATGCGCCGCCAGCTCGCCTGTATTCGGCACGCCGAGTTTATCGTCTTGCCCGAAGCCTCCCATTCGATCAACTGGGAGCAACCGGAAGCTTTTAATCGCCACGTCCTAGACTTCATCCGAAAGTATTAACTTACGATTCGATTTAGAACCGAAAGATTTTTCTCGTAAAGTCGTAAGGCTCGCAAGGTGAAATCGAACATCGCTCCGGAACCGAGCAAACCTGGGAACGACTTGAACAGTTTCAAGAAGTAAAAAGTAATAGCAAAATTTGATCGTCATTCCGGGCAAGCTGGCGATAGCTAGCGCGACCCGGAATCCAGGAAAATTCGCACACAGCTGGATACCCGCTGGAGTTTATCCTGAGCAGAACGAAGTGCGGTATGACCGCAAACAAGGAAGTCAAATCGACACGCGACACTAACGTTGCTAGGAGAATACTGATCATGCGTTCCAGGCGAAAGCTAAAGAGGGCTGGCAAAAAGCCGGCAAAGAAAACCGCCTTCCACGTGGAAGAGGCGACAATTGCCGGGGTGCATCGGGCGTTTCGCGCAAAGAAGCTCACGGCAACCGAGCTCGTGAATTGTTATCTCGCCCGCATTAAGGCTTACAACGGGGTCTGCGTGCGCGGCGAGATCAACACGGTTACTGGACTGCAGCTCGGGGACATCGCGCCGATCGCGAATGCCGGTCAGCTCAATGCTTTTATCACTCTGAATTTGAAAGAGGACAGGCGCATCGCGCTCGGTTTTCCCGAAAAACTCAAACGAACTCACACCGGGCACGACGATGCAGAGCATCCCGACGCGCTCGATCGGGCGCGCGAGCTCGACCGTTACTTCGCGCGCACCGGGAAGTTTGTCGGCCCGCTCCACGGCATCCCGGTCGCGATCAAGGACAACTACGATACGTTTGACATGCGCACGACGGCGGCAGCGGCGGCGAAATACGCTGACGATCGCCCGCCCGACGATGCTACCATGGTCGCGAGGCTGCGCGCCGCGGGAGCGAT
>DATBEY010000149.1:0-12172 GCA_036558765.1 Binatia bacterium
GAGCCGCCTCACGATCACGCAACTGTGCCGGTTCTAGCGCATAGCCGGCGCCGATCAAGCTATCGACCGTAACCAGCTTGGCTAATTCTTTTTCGGACATGCCCGCGCTGCCAACCGGACGCTCGGGCAGAACGAAATAGCGCACGTCGGACGTGCTGTCCCAGACACGAACCTCTTTTTCTGCCGGGATTTCCAGGCTGAACATCTCTTTGATGCATTGCCGTGGGTTTTCAACGATATTGCTTCGATAGCTCTCGTGTTTATACCACCACGGCGTATCGCCGAGAATGTCGTATGGATAACAGGAGCAAAGCGTGCAGACGATCACGTTATGAACGCTATCGGTATTCTCTACCACCACCAGTTTGCCCACTTTGCCCTGATGCACGCCCATTTCTCTCAGCGCTTCCCGCCCGGTGGCCAACAAAGCCTGCTTGAATTCCGGATCGTTCCACGCCTTCGCGACAATAACGCCGCCCGCCCAGGGGCGTTCTTCATGGAGTTGTTTCCAGCGTTGTTCGAGATCCGACCGCGTCGCCCATCCGCGTCTAATTAATGCCTGGACGAAAACCTCCAGCAACTCCTGATAGTCAGTTAGATCCTGCTCGAGATTGCCCATGCGCTCTTCGAGCGCGCCATGGTGTTCCTTTTTTTTGATTTTAAAGAAGTCGTCGTAATCGCCGCGCTCTTTGCGATTGTCCTCCGTGACCATGTCCATACCTTCCACCGTGCGGGCGGACACCAGAGCGATGCCCTTTACGTATTCATCGAGCCATTCCTCCAAATAGCGCACCCGTGCTTCGATGTTCTTTCCTTGCGGTTTGCCAATTTTAAAGAAATGGTCTTTCTTTTTAAGCGTTGCGCGCACCTTGAGCAGGTCATAGAACGTGACGACACCGCGCCGCAGTAAATAGATGATACGAGGTTCAAACCGCTTGGCCCGGTAATATTCCAGGTCCTCTTCGACGGCTTTGACATGGGCCATGTAGTCGTGCATGTGCCCTTCGAACGGCTTGTGTCCATGTTTCCCCGACATCTTTAGAAGTCCTCCGTCGCTCCTATCAATGAGTGTCAAATATCGCCTGATACTCTTTCAGCTTCCCTTTGGTCGCCTCGGTTTCCGCCCCGGTCGGCTTCGCCGAATCCGCCGCCGGCGGCAAACAACCGAATTTCATCAGACAAGCCATCAGCAAAAGCCGCGCTTTGGTTGCGGTTAAATTGCTGCCGGCAATCGCCAACGGATCGCGCGTTTGATCCACAAAACCGCCGGCATTACCGCGCCCGACTTTCACCACCGGCATGCCGCTGAACACGGCGCGCTTGAGTGCCGCGTCGACGGGATTGCTCATGGCGCCAAAGGGCGCCGATCCTTCGGCGACAAAGCCCGCTAAGGGCGCATCGCGCAAATTTTTCTCGACACGCGCGAGTATATCGACTTCAGCACTCGCGTCGCCCGAGGTGTCATCCGGCAGATACCGAGCATGCTTCACAATGGTAACTTTGGGAATTGCGCTCGAAAGCAGATTGCCGTTTTCATTTTTAATCGCGATGCCGATTGTTCCGATCTTTGAACCTTGAATCGCTGAACCTTGAACTTCAGCCGGCAGCCGAGTCAAATTCACCGCGGAATCGAACGTATGCCGCTTCACCGGCTTGAATGAAAATTGCGGCGCACCCGGATGACCGATTCGACCTATGATGCCGCCGTGTCCGCCCGTGGCCACGTAACCGCCGGGCCGCGCATCCGATTTTTGCACGTCCCGGGATGTAAAGATTTGCTCGTCGAGAATCGCCACAGCGCCAATGCAATCGCGCCCATTCTCATCGGCCCAAATGCGCGAGGTGATGTAACTGACCGAATCGACAATATTGCGGTCGCCATCGTTGGCGAGCGCCCCATGCGGCCGTTGCGAGGAATTGCCGCAAATTGGCGCCGTCGTATCGATCAACAAGTTCAGCCAATACGTCGTCTCTTCGACGAACGGACTTCCTTCGAGCCAGATGGCGCCGAGGTATTGCCCGCCTGCGAGCGTCCTTTGCACGACGTTGGTGACGCGCGCGAGCGCCGCCATGGGCGGCTCTTTGCGCAAATAACCCGGCCGATAGGGGAAAAAATCGACGCCGCGCTTCTCCGGCGCGATATCCCCATCGCCGATATCCGTTCGTTCGGCGGCGCGCCGTCCGGTCGGATAACCGCCGGAAGGCAGCGCTCGGACGAAATCGAAATCGGCCTTGCCGCTGAGCAAGCAACCGATACCTTCGTCCGATATTCCAAGACGGTCGATTTCCTCGAAGAGTCGCGCACCATCTGGAAAGAAAGGCACCCGGACTAATTCCTCTGACGCGTTCTTTTCGGTGCCGTCCATCTCCCAAGGCTGCCCGTTAGCTTGGCGCGCCATGTAAGGAAGCGGGTACAAGCCGTCTTCGGGTTTCAGCATAATTTCGTAAACCGGCTTGTCGCTCGGGCTGGTTCTTTCTTTATGGAAATGTCCGAAGACATCCAAATACCCGTCTGATGGGGCGTAGAGTTCGACGAAGTCACGCTCAAGTGGATGTGCGCTAAACTGCTCCACGTAAATGGTTACCGGCGCGGCCAAACGTTGCGGCCGGAGCACGCCGAAGCGCATCGCGGCGCCGTCTGCGTGGTTGCGCGGCGTCAATCCGTACTTTTCGCGCGCTTTGTTGCTCGTCACCAGCGGTTCGGTATTTTGGATTGTCGCCGTCGGCCCGGAGAAAACCGCGATCCGTGGTCTTGCGTTTCCACTCGTGGTCGCCATAAAAGGCTCCGTTTGATTTCAAAAAATGCCTGGGTCTGACACCCGTCTAAGCGATCCTCTGCAGAATTCTACTTGGTTTTACTTTTGACAAGATAGCGAAACAAATGCGCCTTCTTCCCCCTTTGCCAAAGGACGATGAAAGCGCGATTTTTTTGCTGCTGACTCGGCGGCTCAGAAGCGCTGTAAATTTCAAGGGGAAAAAATTATTTCAATTCGTACGGCAGTTGCTTTGGACCGTACCCCTGCCAGTAGCGGTTGGTCGCGGGATCATAACGGCCCTGAAGAAAACCGCCCGCCTTTTCGGCACGCACGATGATTGCGACGGTGCGTTCATCCCCGCTCTCTTCGGCGTGAATTTCATACGGCGGCACCAGATCGATTTTGCCGGCGCCGACTTTCACATTGACGGTCCTACGGACTTCGGCGTAATCCGGCTTGGCGCCATCGTCGAGGCGCTCGTATCGCTCGACCGTCTCCGTGCCGTCGAGGACGCCGTAAAGCGTCCAGTTGTGTGCATGATCGTGAATTTGCGTCCGGGTATGCGGCGCTTTGATCAAGCCGTTGATCACAAACTTGTAATCAGCATCCTCGTAGAACAACAGGTTCTCCGCCCGCTCGCCGCCCTGAGAGCAATCGGGCCAATTGCGGGATTGTTCTTTCACGGCAGGATCGGCAAGGAGCTCTTGGAGCAGCGGCCGCATCTTTTCCCAGCGCCTTGCCGGATCGACTTCAGCCGCAAACAGCGCGCGCGTCGCGGCGATGAATTTTTGCACTGCACTCTGAGGCATGGCACCCTCCTTGATCTTGGGCCTGCAGCTATCATTAATCCTGCGCAAACCGTCTCGTCAAGCGCTGTCCCGCCGGCCCTTTGTCATTGCGCGTATCCTTCGATACGGCAGCATAGCGCTCGCTATTCAGGATGGTCGGCTCTAACACCGATTCCCCGAGTAGCTGCGCGTATCGAGGGCGAAACAACCACGAGCGGAGTCTTTGCACACTCTGCGGCCAGACAGAAACTCGGAAGGTCGAATTACGTACCGTGGGACCATGACGAGAGATACTGCTGCTGCTCTTTGCTCAAGCTGTCAATGCGTATGCCCATGGAGCTCAGCTTTAATTTCGCGACCCAGTTTTCTACATCGCTCGGCACATCGTAAACTTTAGGTGTGAGCTGTTTGCGGTTTTTGACCGCCCATTCGGAAGCGAGCGCCTGCGTAGCAAAGCTCATGTCCATGACGGATGCGGGATGGCCTTCAGCGGCGGCGAGGTTCACCAACCGTCCTTCACCGATCAGATAAATTCGTTTACCGCCGGGCAGGACGTAGGCGTCGACACAGTTGCGGACATTTTTTTCTACTTTGGCGGAAAGCTTCTTTAGCGCCTTGAGGTCAATTTCAATGTCGAAGTGACCCGAGTTGCAGATCACCGCTCCATCTTTCATCGCTTTCAGATGTTCTTCGGCGATCACGTGCATGTCGCCGGTGAGCGTGATGAAAAGATCGCCGATGCGCGCCGCCTCTTTCATCGTCATGACTTCCAGGCCATCCATAGCCGCTTCGAGAGCGCGCACCGGATCGACTTCGGTGACGATGACCTTGGCGCCCATCCCCCGGGCACGCGACGCCACACCCTTGCCGCACCAACCGTAACCGGCGACCACCACTCGTTTGCCGGCGATGAGCATGTCGGTCGCGCGCACGACGCCGTCGATGGTCGATTGCCCGGTACCGTAGCGGTTGTCGAACAGATGTTTGGTCGCTGCGTCGTTGACCGCAATAACCGGAATTTTCAGCGCCCCGTCTCTTTCCAGAGCGCGCAGCCGAATCACGCCCGTCGTGGTCTCTTCCATGCTCGCGATCAAGTTGGACGCGAGATGAGCATAATCGGTGTGCAGCAAAGAAACCAAATCGGCGCCGTCATCCATCGTGATGACAGGTTGATGATCGAGCGCGGCGCGCAGGTGACTGTAGTAACTCTTGTTGTCTTCACCTTTGATTGCAAATACCGGCACTTTGTCATGCTGCACCAGCGACGCCGCAACATCGTCCTGAGTGGAGAGCGGATTCGACGCGCACAGCAGCACTTCTGCGCCGCCCGCTTTAAGCGCCTGCACCAAGTTCGCGGTTTCTGCTGTCACGTGAAGACAGGCCGAAAAGCGCATGCCGCGGAGCGGTTTTTCTTTCGCGAATCGCTCCTTCACTCTCCGCAGCACAGGCATATCTTGACCGGCCCAGAGAACTCGCTTGCGCCCGCCGTCCGCAAGACGCAAGTCTTTAACGTCGTATTTCTTACCCGCCATCGTACCGCTTCCTCCGCGTAATATTGGTGACTTAAACCCGGCCTGCAGCTTTTTTGAGATCGGCCGCCCGATCGGTTCTTTCCCATGTAAAGAGGCCGTCTTCAGGACTCCGCCCGAAATGACCGTAGGCCGCCGTGGGACGGTAGATAGGCCGTTTGAGATCGAGGGTTTGAATGATGCCTTTTGGACTGAGATCAAAATTTTCTTGAACGATCTTTGCGATTTTACCTTCAGGAACAACCGCGCTGCCGAACGTGTCGACGAGCACCGAGACGGGCTGCGCCACGCCGATCACATAAGCCAGTTGCACCTCACAGCGTTGCGCCAACTCTGCCGCAACGATATTTTTCGCGACATAGCGCGCCATATAAGCAGCGCTCCGATCGACTTTCGATGGATCTTTTCCGGAGAACGCGCCGCCACCGTGGCGCCCCATTCCGCCATAAGTATCGACGATGATTTTCCGACCCGTGAGACCGCAGTCGCCCTGCGGCCCGCCGACAACGAACCGTCCCGTGGGGTTCACGTGGAAAACGGTATCCTTGTCCAGGTACTCGGACGGGATCACAGCCTTGATAACGCCGTCGATGATGGTTTCCTTGAGCTTGCTATGTTCCACGTCCGGACTGTGCTGCGTGGAAATAACGACATTCTTGACCCTCACGGGCTTGCCGTCGCGATACTCGACGGTCACCTGGGATTTGCTATCCGGCCGAAGAAAATACGCTTCACCGCCTTTGCGGACTTTGGCCAGGTAATGTACCAGGCTGTGCGCCATCTGAATCGGAAACGGCATGAGCTCCGGCGTCTCATCGCAAGCGTACCCAAACATCATCCCCTGATCGCCGGCGCCCTGCTCCTTATGCAATCCTTCACCTTCGGTAACTCCCTGGGAAATGTCCGGCGATTGCTGTTCGATCGCCGTTAGAATCGCGCAGGTATGGCCGTCGAATCCCATCGCGGAATCGGTGTACCCGATCTCGCGCACAACTTCGCGCACGATATCGACATAACTGACCTTGGCACTGCTCGTAATCTCCCCGGCCACGACCACCATGCCGGTCTTCGCGAGACTTTCGCAGGCCACGCGGCTGTTGGGATCTCCCGCGAGATGAGCGTCGAGAATCGCATCCGAAACCTGATCGCACAGTTTATCCGGATGCCCTTCGGAAACGGATTCCGATGTGAACAAAAAATCTTTGACAGCCATGAGACGACCTCCAGCGGGGCGAAAACAATCATTCCTGTATAACGAATACAGGGAGGCTATTCAACCTTACTCTCGTGCGGTCAACGGCTGGAAGACGAGGGCGGTCGTTTAGGAAGTACGGAGGGACCACTCCGAGGCGCTCGCATCTTGCGCCATCTGGTCAGAGGCGATCACGACACAGTTCCGACCCAATTCCTTGGCTCTGTAGAGAGCCTGATCGGCAGCCTGCAACAACCCTTGGTTCGTCCGACCATGAACAGGATACAATGCCATGCCGATCGAAACCGTCACGCTGGTGATCGATTGTCCATCTTGGCGCACCGCCATGCGCTGCAGCTCGATCCGAAGCTGCTCGAGGCGCTGCTGCGCATTATCCAAGGTGATTTCCGGAAGGATGACAACGAACTCTTCACCGCCGTAGCGACATACGATATCGCTGCCGCGGAACTTTGACTTCAAGAGATCGCTCCATTCGCGCAGCACAGCATCCCCGGCGCTGTGTCCGAAACGATCATTCAGAGATTTGAAATGATCGAGGTCAAGCATCGCCACGACCAGCGGTTTTTCGGAGCGTTCGGCGCGGCTCAATTCTCGATCCAGCGAATCCTCCATATATCGTCGGTTGAACAAACCGGTTTGCGGATCGCGGATGCTCTGATTCTTCAAAGTTTCCCGCAAACGCAAATTCGCCAGGATCAACGAAAGCTGTTCCGTCACGGCTGCTGCGGAATCGGCGATGATGCTTTTTCCGTTCGCGCCGTTGCCGTAGCGCAGGTGCAGCAAACCCATAATTTCGCCATGGGCGAGCATCGGCAGACACAGCGAAGCGCCCGCCGGTCCGCCGGCTTGCGCGACGTGTTGACAAATCAAATCGCGGGTTTCGGATTCCATTCCGTGAGGTTTGTTGCGCCGAAGCCCCCAGCAATCTCCCGGCTCGAGCGTCTTTTCAAAGTCGTAGGCCGGCTCGCCCCAGCGGCCGACGCTTTCCAGGAAATTACGTGACGGCGTCATCATGTAAAGAGCTCCGCTGGTGTTGTGCAGCAGCAAAGGTAACCGGCGGCGAATGATTTCGTAGGCTTCGTCCATACTGCGACATGATTCGATCAGCTCCACCATCTCGCCCACCAGGCGCATCTCCTGGTTGTGCCGTTCCAGCTCCAAGACCGAACGCTGCAGCTCGTCATGCGCATGCTGCAGCTCCTTCTCGATCATTTTTCGCTGCGCGTTCTCAGACTCGAGCTCACGCGTGCGCTCGGCAACCCGCTGCTCCAACCCAGCGTTCAAAGTTTGAATTTCCTCGGTCCGTTCCGCGACCCGTTGCTCGAGGGTGGCATTCCAAGCGCGGATTTCTTCTTCGACTCGCCGCCGCTCGGTAATGTCCACCACTGATGCGAGCACCTGCAGTCCATGCGGCGAGCGGATCGGATTGAGTCCAATTTCAACGGCGAATTCTCTGCCGTCCGCTCGCAATCCGAACAGCTCCCGAGCGGGTCGAACCATCTGCTCTTTTGGCTCCTGGAAAAAGCTTCTGCGGTGCTCCGGATGAGACGCGCGGAAGCGCTGCGGCACGAGCTTTTCAATAGATTTGCCGAGCAATTCCTCGCGCCCATAACCGAATAGCTGCTCGATTTGATGATTCACCAGCGTGATAACACCACGCTCATCGATCATCAGCATGCCATTGGGCGCGGATTCGACCACGAGCCGCAATTGATCGGCGGCTAATTTTTGTTCGCTGTTGTCCACATACATCGCGCGGGTGCCGATGACTTTGCCCGACTCATCGGAGATCGGGTCGCCGCGCATCAAAACCGGGATGGCTCGGCCATCGCTCACCAAAAGCTCCCGCTCACCGGAGACAATTTTTCCCTGTAAGGCGTCCGGGTAACCGTTCGCGCCCAGCAGCTTGCGGCGCGAATCGGCAGAATGAAAATCAGCGAGCGACCGGCCGATCACGTGTTCACGATCGTATTGCAAAGTCTTGAGAAACAATCCGTTGCAGTCGGTGATGAGCGGCGTGCCATGGTCATCGCGGATGGTCACATACATGGCCGGCGCCGCTTCGAAAAGATCGCGGTAATGTTTCTCCGCCTGTTGCATTTGCACCAAAGCCTGGTCACGCATACGCAAGTAGACGATCAGCGCGGCGGTGATCAGAGTCCCGATGAGCAGGATGCCGAGTGCGTCCCAAATGCCGTCGATCCAGGAGTAGCCCGGCCCAGGACGCACCAGAAACAATAAGTGCCGTCCACCGAGTTCGGTTTGCAAACTCTGATTGGACGTCAACTGCAATTGCGCCAGTTTCTGTCCGCTCGAACCCGCCGCAGATTCGGTCGCAGCCAATGACGAGGTCAAGAATAGCGGATCATCTTCGTCGGTGGCATCAAACAGATATACTTCTCGATCCTGTAAGCTGCTCGACGCCAACACACTTTTGAGCAGCGCCGGAAGCGCTAATTCCACCCGAAGAAAGCCGAGTAAATGCTCCTGGCGCTCCGCGGGTGATTCTTCCGCCATGTGGTACTCGTATATCGGCTTGTAAAAGACCAGATCATGTTGCGAGCTTGTCTTCGTCGGCCAGTCCCTCGAGACCACCAGGGTAAGTCGGCCGGTATCGCGCGCGGAGATCAAGATCGGCAAAGTATCCGGCATCGAGGCTAAATCGAGTCCGATGTCGCTCTGTTTTGCGCCGTTAGGCTCGACAAATAGCAGCGGATAATATTCTGGCCGACTCTCCGCTGCAAAAGACTGATGAAACGTTGTCCATTCGGAAATCGAAAAACTGGGCACGCCATCCTGGCGCGCGCGCGCCTCGAACTTTGTTCGTTCCTGCAGCCTCACTCGCGGCGCCCATTGAAACGATGCTGCGGGCTTGTCGCTTTTGCCCAAGCGGCTGACAAATTTGCGAAAATCGTCGCGGCTGACGTCGGCAGAGGCAAGCATAAGCCCTTCGATCGCCTGCATTTGCTCTTGGACTCGCTCGGTATTGCGCGTAAATTGGCGCACAATTTCTTGCGTGTCCTGGCGCAGCCGTTCGTTCAGCACAAGGGTTTTGTTTTCCCAAACAATGTACGACGCGACCAGCGAAAGCCCCAACCATACGGTCGTGAGCGGAAACACGATCGGCTCGACAACATTCCCGCGGCGCCAGCTCAGGATGATTACGATGAATAACGGTGTTAACGTCAGCACACCGGCATAGTCGCTCACCCACCATGTCGTCCAGACCGAAGTCATATCTCGCGCTGCGATAAAACCGGCATACCGAAGGGTGGTCACGGTGATCGACGGTGCCACGAGCGAAGCAAGACCGGTCAGAGCGATGAACCCGAGAATATCGCGTCCTGTGCTCGGAACCGCCACCTTGTCGACCGCTTCGATCCGCGCAGACAGACCAGGCACAAATTCTCGAAGGAGAAACGTTGCCAGCAACATCTGTAGAGTCGTCGCGCTCGCTAAGATAGCAGCAGTGGAGAGAGCTGCGGGTCCAGACAAAATATCTTGGCTCAAAAGGAATGCGCCAAGCCACACGCCCACGGCGCTGCGATACCCCAGCGCCAGGCCGGCACTGAGAGCGATCGCGGAAGGCGGCCATAAGGGAGTTCCATTGCCTTGCGGCAAAAAAATGTGCGGCGCGAACTGGCCGCTCAAAAGATAGAGGGCGGCGACCGCAAGCCATTCAGCGAGCAACCGCACCGGAACTTTCTCGAAAAGAATTTTCACCTGATTAAAATTGTTGCGAATGAATCCCTGTTCGCTGTGCAAGCGCTAAGCGTGAGACCAGTTTGGGCCGCCCACAGGCAGAACGATGACACGCCGTCACCTCGTGAGCAAAAAAGACTTGAGATCCATTATGGGTGCTATTGAGAAGTTGTCAACGGAATTGGAATTCGATCTGGTCATCAAGGGGCGAAACTTACCAGACACGTCAAGATGTCCTAAATTAGGTACTCGATTTGCTAACGAGTCCGCGAGTGGAGCAAGCTTTTTTTACGGGGAAAAATGGAATTCATCGATTAACTGGGGATGAACACTCAGTCGAACTTTTTGAGCCGGCCTTGACTCACAATGCCGTTCACGTGCTAGGAGATACTTTGGATTCGCCTCAATAGGAAATCGAGCAGCAACAAGTTGAGTGCGCTCAGGAGAGTCATGACGGAACTCATACCGATCGACGCCGGCTTTGCCACCATCGGCCAAGGCGCCGGGCCGATGATGGTTACCTGGAAAGCCGGCCTGTTTCCTAAACATGGACTGGCCGTCGAGCGCCCGCGCATCATGGGCGGGGCGAAGGGCGTGGTGCGGGGACTGATGTCGGGAGAAATTCAATTTGGCAATCTCGCAGCGCCCGCCGCTCTGAGGGCGAATCTCAAAGGCGAAGCTGACCTCGTCTTTTTGACCGGCGGTATCAATCAACAATTCCTCCTGGGCCGTCCGGGAATCGGCAACCCCCATGAGTTGGCTGGGAAGAAAATCGGCTTTGTCGGCGATGGTGGTCTCAATGACGCGCTGGTGCAATTCATCATCGCAAAACTGACCGCTCTCGGTATTGCGGCCGTTCGAGCGACCCCGGTTCCCGGCGGCGGCGCTAAAGAGATCGAAACGCTTTTGCGCGGTGCATGCGATGCCATCGTCAGCACGCCGCCGGAATGCATTGCTGCGCACAGGCAAGGCTGCGAATACCTGGTCGATTTCGCCGATTACGGCTTGAACTATGCTCTCGGTGGCATCGCGGCGCGGCGCAGTTATGTCGAGCGGAACCGCGAGATCACGAGAAAGTTCATTCAAGCCTATGTGGAAGGGATGCATCGCTATCGCACCGATCGCGATTTTACGATTGGCGTTCAGGCCGAATACAGCGGCATCGCCGATCGAAGCATTGCCGAGGAAACCTATGACCTCACTCGTCCGGGCATGCCGGCCGTCCCCTATCCGGTGGTTTCGTCCTTGCAGACACTACTAAATTTCATGTCGAGTGAGGTTCCGGAGGCGCAACACGCCGATGCCAGAAGTTTCGTCGATGAGCGCTTCATCCGCGAGCTCGAAGCAAGCGGGTTCATTGCCGCGCTTGGCGACCCCGAACCGAATCGATAGACACTGGGGCATGTTTAAGAAAATCCACCTGGCTCTCGCGATAAACGCGACGCTTCTCTCAGTGCCGGCATTTGCTGCCCTCGGTGACAGCTTGATCGATTCGGCCAAGCGGGAAGGAGAAGTGGTCTATTACGCGTCCATGAACCTCAGCGAGGCCAACGCCCTGATCGGCGAATTTGAAAAACGCTATCCGTTTATAAAAATCAAGCTCAATCGCGCGGCAAGCGAAAAGCTCTTGACCCGCATCTTGGCTGAATCCCGTGCCCAAAAGAGTTTCGCCGATGTCATTCAGACAGTCGAATTCAGCATGCACATGTTCGCGCGCCGCGGCATCCTGGCGCGCTACACGCCGCAGGCCAATTCGCTCTTTGCCAAGCAGTTTAAGGAGGAAGGGTTTTGGACAACCGTCTACTACAATGCGTATGTGACCGGCTTTAACACTAAGCTCGTGGCGGGCGAGAGTTTGCCTAGAAGCTATGACGACCTTCTCGATCCCAAATGGAAAGGCAAACTCATGATGGAAGGCACCAAAGCCGATTGGTTTGCCGGGATGCTGCAAATCATGGGGCCAGAACGCGGCATCAGTTACATGCGCGCGCTCGCGCAACAGCAACCGAGTCTACGCGAAGGTCATGAGCTTCTGGCGCAGCTCGTCGCCGCTGGCGAAGGGCTGCTCGACGTCAACATTCCGGCGGCATCGGTGGAGCGCATGAAGGAACGCGGCGCGCCCATCGATTGGACCGCGCTGGGCCCGGCGCCCGCGATCATGGTGGGAATCGGTCAATCCGCGCG
>DATBEY010000150.1:0-4439 GCA_036558765.1 Binatia bacterium
GAATGGGTGCCGCTCGAGCCTGTGGTGGTCATCATCAACACGGTCAGTATCACCTCCAGGCCGGCGCATCCCGCGGCGGCCAAGCTGTTTATCGATTTTCTGTTTTCCAAAACCGCCCAACTGAAGCTGCGCGAGATGAGCCGAATTCCCTCACGGATCGACGTCGAGCCCGACCCGCCTCGACTGATCAAGGGCTTCAAGACGGTTATTCAAGATATCGAGAACGAGCACATGACGGAGTCGATCAAGCTGTTTCAGCAGATTTTCGGATTGACGTCGGGATAGTACCGATGTTCAGGAGTTCAAGCACTTCAAACCGCTCCGGGGTCGCATCAGTAGGAAGGATTGACCACAGAATAATTCATGTACGACTCGGTACAACACCGCGCATGAAAATGAGCCGCAGTGGTCGGGATCAACGCCGAGAAATCCCCCAATAGCCCCCTTTTGCAAAGGGGGCGGGCCGTAGGACCGGGGGATTTTTGCCGCTGATCGGAATTTTTCATAGGGAGACACTGAGAACGCTGAGTCACGGAGCGTTGTCAAGGGTTCGGACTCTGCGCTCTCTGTGCCTCTGCGGTCGTTCACTTAAACGAACTTGGCTGTTGCGGTCATGGTTACGTTGCCGTTGGCATCGAGCGACCAGAGAGCCGCTTCTCGCCCGTCGGCGCTTGGCGATCCGGCGATGGTAAAATTGCCAGTATCGTAAGTTTGCCGCGCCGTCTGAAAACTGAAAGCGCTGAGTGTGCGGTTGGGCATTTCACTGCGGCATATCTCGATCATCAATTGGCAAATGAGCGAGGTCTGAACCACTAGGCCCGGTAATTTTTCTATTTTGGTGACATAGTCGCGGTCGTAGTGAATCCGATGGCTGTTGAAGCGAATCGCCGAGAAACGGAAAAGCAAGGTGGCCTTGGGCTCGAATACCTTTTTCCATTTGGCCTCGCCCGGAACCGCAGGGGCTGCTTTGGGTGCCGCGTCCGCTCGCGCTTCACTGAGCATCATCATGTCGCGCTCCTCGACAACTCCCAGACCGCGGCTGCTCGAGATACTGCTCCGCTCAACGATCGTGACCATCGCACCGTTTGAACCCTCGTCTACTTGAAGATCGGCGATCTCGGTCACTTTCTTGATTTCGTCCCCGACTCGGAGCGGTTCGTGAAAGGTCATGCGCGTTCCGCCGATGCGCCGGCGCGGCAACGGGATAGCCGGCATGAAACCGCCGCCGGACGCCTGACCATCCTCGCGCATTTGGGAAGGTCGATGCGATGGCGGAAAGAATCCGCCGTGCCAGCCCGGTGGAACAATCTCGCCTTTATCCAGCGGTGCTTTTTCCAATCCCAAGGTGGCAGCGAACTTCAACATCGTTGCTCCCGTGACAACATCGAACGCGGTTTCGCTTTTGCCGATATAGCTTTTGAATTTTTCCAAAGATTCAGCCATGGCGTACCTCCCGGACGATTGGGTATTGCCGAGACTATTCCCTCGTGAACGGCAGTGTCAAGTTGAATGGGTGAATACCGATTTGAGCTTGCGAGAGAAAGCCCGGGATCACTCAAACTAGCAGAGAGCTAGCCATCCGATACTAGCGAACCAAGCGTTATCAGCACACAGACGAGTGCACAATGTTTCTCGGTAATCCGTAGAAGACTACCGCTAGACTGGGAAAACTGTATGAAACTCAGAAGCGGGCTCGGGTCAATTAGCGAGTGCGATTATAGATGTAGTCTTCCCTCTCTGTTGTCCCCACTCGTAATTCAGCAGGTAATGCGGCACGCGTGGCGTTTGCCTTGGCATGTATGTCCAAAGCCGCTTGATCCGTCCATCGTTCCAGGATGGCAAGCTTGTCGGGATTGACGACGCTCTGGAAGACTTCAAATTGCTCGCAGCCCGGCTCGCGAGAAATTTCCGCGCATCGAGCCTTGTATAATTGCGCCAGCTCCGAACCTTTGCCGGGGGCGGCATTGATTCCCACGATCAGTCGAATCGACATTGGTTTCCTCCGTTTCGGCCAGGGCCTATTCTAATGTGACGACTATCATTGTCTTCATGCGCCACTGTCAAGACCGCAGCGGGCGTTCGTCAGCGTTGAGGGATTTTTCGTTCCCGAGCGGCGATTTCGCAGCGCAGACCGTTCTGCAACACCGCTATTTCAGCAGAGACCGCAATACAGGTTCGAGCACTTTCCACACATTCGCAGCGACAATTTGCTGGCCACGGGTGGTCGGATGCATGCCGTCGGGCAAGTTGAGATCTCTTACGCCGCCGACACCCTCGAGAATGAAAGGCATCAACGGCGCGTTGTTTCTCTTGGCGACGGAGACGAATACGGACTCGAACTGTTTGCTATAGCTCTGGCCCATATTTGGCGGCATCTTCATACCGGCAATCACGATTTGCGCGTCGGGATACTTCGTCTTGACCCGATCGATGATCGCTTGAAGATTTTTCTGAATAGTATCGGCGGGAAGGCCGCGCAATCCGTCGTTGGCGCCCAGCTCGAGAAACAGAACGTCAATGCGACTGCGCAAAAGCCAATCAATTCGATTGAGACCGCCGGCCGTGGTGTCACCGCTCTGGCCGGCATTGACGACCTTGAATGGCCAACTTTTGGCATCGATTTTCTGTTGGATCAGGGCCGGATAGGCCTGGCTGATGTCGAGACCGTAACCGGCTGTGATACTGTCGCCGAGAAACAGAACGACTCGAGGCGTCGGGGCGGCCCCGATCAAAATGATCCATGCGAGCAGCGCAGCTAACATTCCGCCGAGAACTCCGCTCCGCGACTTGAGTTGTGTCCCTAGCATAAAAATTCTAAAGTTGATCTACTTTACGATGCAGCGCACCGCTTTCTCGTCGTCACTTTTACTCCACGACTATTTTGATTCATGAGCGACACTATTTTAAAGGTAGAGCATTTGGGCAAGCGTTTTAAGAGCGGCCAGCAGACCGTCGATGTTCTCAGCGATGTTTCTTTCTCGATTGAAAAGGAAAGTACGTGCGCGATCATCGGCCCCTCGGGCAGCGGCAAAACCACGCTGATCGCGATTTGCGCCGGCCTGGAACGACCGAGCGAAGGAGCGGTGTTTTTAGACGGCGTCGCGCTGCATCGCTGCAACGAAGCGGAGCTTGCCCGGTTGCGTAATCAGTCGATCGGATTTGTTTTTCAGAACTTTCAATTGCTGCCATCGCTCACTGCCCTGGAAAATGTCATGGTTCCGGCAGAGATTCGGGGCGAAAACCACGCCCGGAGCCGCGCCGCGGATCTGCTCAATCAAGTCGGCCTCAATGATCGTTTCGATCACTATCCCGTTCAGCTTTCCGGCGGCGAGCAGCAGCGCGTTGCGATCGCCCGCGCATTCATGAATGAACCAAAAATTCTCTTTGCTGATGAGCCGACGGGCAATCTCGATGCGGAAACCGCCAAAGAGATTATCAAACTGTTATTCGATCTCAATGCGCGTCGAGGAACAACACTGCTTTTGGTTACCCACGATCGGGAGCTCACCCGGCAGGCGCGCCGCTTAATCCGTTTGCGCGGTGGCAGGCTGGTGTTGGACAGCGACGAGCCGAAAACCAAGCCCGCTCAGGCATAGCTTTCGGACGATGAAACTTCCTTTGCAAGCGTGGATCTGGCAACTTGCCCGTCGAGATCTACGGCGGGGCGTGAAGCCATTGCTGCTGTCGATGTCGAGTGTGATTTTGGCCGTCGCTGCAGTCGTGGCCGCTTTCTCTTTCCGGGAAAATTTACAGTCCAATATCCAAACACAGTCCAAGAGCCTGCTGGGCGCCGATTTGGCTCTCGATAGCCGGGAGCCGTTTTCGCCAGAAGACGAAGCACTGTTTCGCTCTCTCGGTGGCGACCAATCACGGCAAGTCGGTTTTACCTCGATGGCCTTTTTTCCGCGAACGGGCGATTCCCGTTTGGTCCAGATTCGGGCCATCAGCGGGGCTTTTCCATATTACGGCGCTCTGGAAAGCGATCCGCCCTTTTCGCGCGAGCGCTTTGTCCGCGGCGCCAATGCGCTTGTCGACGAAAATATCATGTTGCAGTTCAACGCCCAGGTAGGCGACTCGGTAAAGATCGGCGAACAGCAGTTCCGCATCGCGGGCAAGCTGCGCAAAGTGCCCGGCGAAAGTCTGGCATTTTCCTTGATCAGCCCGAAAATTTATATCCCGATGGCTGCCTTGGAAAGCACCGGGTTAGTACAAAAGGGAAGCCTGGTGCGCTATCGGGTCTATTTCCAATTCGCTCCAAATACCGATGTCGATCGTCTGGTCGAAAAACTGACACCGGACCTAGAGCGCCTGCATTTGAGCGCGGATACCGTGAGCCGGCGCGCTCGGGCGATCGCTTCAGCGACGGACAATCTTTCGCGTTACTTGACCCTTGCTGTGTTTATCGCGGTGCTGCTTTCGGGTGTCGGAATCGCCAGCGC
>DATBEY010000151.1:0-8222 GCA_036558765.1 Binatia bacterium
TGTAGCGGGTCAATTCATGGGGCTCGCGCCAGCTTGAGATTTGCACCGTCCCGACAGGAGCACCGGATTCGACCATGGAGTTGCGTTCAGGTGGAAGAATAAAAAGACTGGGATTATCTGGTAATGTTGCAGGCGCGGCGAAATGGAATACTTCCAAACCATAGTCGCTGCGAACGGCTTTTCCGTAATCGGCCGGAGAAACGACGTCAACCGTAACACCAGGAATTGATTTGAGGCTTGCGGCTGCTTGCGGCCGGGGTGTGATGGCGAGAATGCGAAGATTTCGCGAAGCTGGTGCAACAGCATAGCGCCGGTTGTCCAGAGGTAAAGCGTCGGCAGCTTCGATCTCAACCTCATAGGTCGGGTGGGCGGCAAAACCCTCGAACACCACCGTGGCGGCATTTCCAGCTCGGGTAATGACATCGCGGCTCGTGAGAGTTGTCCCGTCAGCCTTTAGCGCGACTCGAAGCTTTTCATTACGGCTGGAAAAATTGCTGATGCTCGCGCTTGCTTCGAGACCGGTCGCGGCAATGGACGAGCGGCGCACATCGAAGGCCGTGATGGCGAGATTGGCTTGCGCTTTTCCGACCGAGATGACCCGAGTTATAGCGCCTTGGCTGCCCGCCGGATGATCCGTCATCAGATAGATGCGCTGATAATTCTGTTCGCGCGCCAAAGCGCCAAGACTCTGGTCGTAATCGATGGGCGCGTCGGCAAGATCATAAGCTTTTATACCGGCAATGACTCGATTGGCTTGGACCGTCGGTAGCGGTTCGGCATTCACTCTCTGCAGTCGCGGCGTGGTCGTATAGATATCGACTCGCCCCTCGCTACCGAGTTCTTGCGTCAGGCTTTCTGCCTTTTGCTGCGCCAATGTTAACCTCGTTTTGCCCTCTTCGAGGGCCTGCATGCTTGCCGAGTTGTCCAGCACAATAGCAATTCTGGTCGGACGGACTGAAAAAACCGGCTCGCTCAGGGCTAAAATTAACAATGTCAGGAGCAGCAACTGAAGGAAGAAAACCGGCGGCAAATGGATGCGTCCCCATGGTCCACGGCTGGTTGGCGTTCCTGATTGTGTAAAGAGGATCAAGCTCGAAAATGTCAGTCGGCGCGGACGCTTTTTGGTGAGATATGGAATCAGCAGTAATGGGAGTGCGAACAATCCGAGTAACGCAGTGGGATTTAGAAATTCCATGGTTACTTAAACAGGCCGATTGCTGGTAATGTCGCGAAGATAAAGTCGCTCAGCTCACGGTCGGTCACGTAGAGTGAGTAATGGATTCCACTCTGATGGCAGAAGCTACGGATTTCCAGATTGTGATAAGCAAGCCGGCTCTGATATTCGCGGCGCGAATCATTACTCCATTGGTAACTGATTTCGCGTTGTGTTTCACTATCCACCAACGCCAAGCTCCCGGGTGAAAACGGCGGGTCCACTTCGGCGCGCGACAATATCTGAATTACCGAAATGTCGAGATTGAAAGCGCGCAGCAGGTTAAGGCCTTGCTGATAGGATGCGGCGGGCATGAGGAAATCGGAAATCACGATTGCCTTGCCGGGCCGGCGCAGACGCTTGAGATGCTCGCCGAGAGAAGGCCCAAGTTGCAGCGGGCCCGCGGGGCTCGCCGAAGTCGCGAACTCGATACAATCCGTCATGCGCCGCCGACCTCGATAAAAGGGCGAGGCGCGGCCGCTCGAATTCTGCAACAGATGCAGCTTGACGTGATCCTGGTTGGCCAGAATGACGTATGACAATGCCAGCGCGACGTGCGTGGCGGGCAGGAATTTCTGCGGCGGTGACGGGAAGGCCATCGAACCACTTGCATCGATGAATATATAGGCGAACAAATCGACTTCTTCGCGAAAGACTTTGATGTAAAGACGATCGCTCCGGCCGTAAATGCCCCAGTCGAGGTAACGAAGATCGTCGCCAGGCGTATAGCGGCGATAATCGGCAAATTCCAAGCTGGTGCCGCGCCTCGGTGATGAGTAGCTGCCGGTCTGTGAGCCGAGAAATTCTTTTCTTGTCCGCAACCGAAGAACCTCAAGCTGGGTCAGAAACTCGGGCGTAAACGGATCCGTTAACATAGGTGAAACTGGCTCATGGGTTAAGCTATCGAAAAAATCATTATAGATTAAGTGGAAGCGGGACCAAAGTAACTAACGAATCCGTAATCTTCGCCCGGAATATTCAGCCGCCGGAACGAGTTGTACAGATTGATTCCGAGTATGAAATGGGGCTTTACACTTACGGAGCAAAAAAATTGCCGGGTCCTAGATGCTTTTCTTAATCGGGTGTTTAAGATTTTGTGCGACGGCAAGGCTGAGCCCCTGCAGTCATGGTTCCTCGCTCCGAGTCCCACCGGCAAGTCTGACGAATTCACCCACCAAAAAAACCCAGAGCTGATCGATTTAGCGGTTGAAACAACGGGAGGAGCGTAATATTAGAAACGAGAGAGACAAACCCGCACATGGCAAACCACCTTACGCCAGCCACTTTCCAAAGAAGGCGTGCTAAGATTTCGCGTCAGAAAAATGCGCCCGAGGCCGGTATCGAAATTCAGCAATATTTTCTCGAGCGTAAGTCGCTGGTCGATGCTGCCTTAAATCAATATTTTAGGCGCAAAGACCCACAAATCTCACCGCTGCTGCATGAAGCCGTTTGTTACAGTGTCTTGGATGCGGGGAAGCGCTTCCGTCCGATATTGACTCTCGCGGTGGGCGAACTGTTTGGCGCACGACGCACTGCCCTTCTGGCCTTCGCTTGTGCTATCGAGTTGATTCACTGTTATTCGCTGATACATGACGACTTGCCGGCGCTCGACAATGATGATTTCCGCCGGGGTAAAGCTTCCTGCCATAAGCGTTTCGGTGAGGCGATAGCGCTTCTCGCCGGGGATGCATTGTTGACGGAAGCGTTTTTTATCGTCTCAGATCCGGCGCTGGCGCGGGTTTTGGGATCCTCTTTGAGCGCCCAGCTTATCCGCGAAATATCCGCATCGGCTGGGATGAGAGGAATGATTAGCGGACAAAGCAGGGAACTAGAATTGGACAGATGCGAGGTGACTCCACAGATCTTGGAAGAACTCGATCGGCTCAAGACCGGCGCCCTGATTATCACGGCAGCCCGCGTTGGCGCGCTGATCGGCGGCAGCGCGCGCAAGGATCTCGATAGGATCACGCGCTACGCGCAGTGTCTGGGTTTGATATTTCAGATTACGGACGACATTTTGGACGAGCATGAGACCGCCGACGCTCATAAAGGCTTAACCAATTATTTGTCAGTTGCCGGGAAGGCAAAGGCTAGGGAGCGTGTGCAGTCCCTTTTTGCTCAGTGCCTACGAGAAATGGAACCGTATGGCAAAGCAGCCGAACCACTGCGCGAGATTGCCCGCTACATTACTGACAGAAAACAATAGCTGGAGCACCTCACGACCCCGATTAGGTCGGTTGCGAGGTCGCTAGAGAGGGGAACAGAGCATGATGCGGTTCAAGAACCGAAGCGCCATGGCTGAATTCACTTCGCTCTCTCGTCTGGATCGAATCGACACTGCAGCGCGGAAAACCGGGCGCAGCGACGACGACTTTCAATCTGACATGTTGGAGCAAGTTTCACGCACATTCGCTTTGACGATTCCGCAGCTTCCACCTACTCTTCGCAGGGTGGTGGCGAATGCCTATCTTCTTTGCCGCATTGTCGACACCATCGAGGACGAGCCACTGATCGAGAGCGCGCGCAAGCAGGTTTTTTGCCAGCAGTTTGTTGGAGTTGTAAACGGCGTCAACAACGCCGGACGGTTTGCGCGAGAACTGGGTTCGGCGCTTTCGAGCCGGACACCGCCGGCTGAGCACGAGCTCATCCGAAACGTGCCGCGAGCCGTTGACATCAGCCGTAGCTTCTCGGCGCCCGAGCGCTGCGCGCTCCAGCAGTGCGTTACCATTATGGCCAGCGGAATGGCACAATTTCAGCTAAGCCATGACAAACACGGCCTGAAAAACCTGCACGAGCTGGATCGCTATTGTTACTACGTTGCGGGCGTCGTGGGCGAGATGTTGACGACGCTGTTTTGTCTCTATTCCCCGCGAATAGCGCAGCAGCACGACCGCTTGATGCGATTGGCAGTTTCCTTTGGTCAAGGCTTACAGATGACGAACATCCTCAAAGACATTTGGGAGGATTACGCAAATGGAGCCTGCTGGCTGCCGCGAGAAATCTTTGCCGCTGACGATTTCGAACTGCGCGAAATGGCCAGAGGAGAAAACTCGGTGCCATTCCAACGTGGGATTCAGCGCCTGGTGGGTGTTGCGCACGGACATTTGAAAGATGCCCTGAGCTATACACTGGTGATTCCGCGCCGCGAGATCGGCATTCGTAATTTTTGCCTATGGGCCATCGGATTAGCGCTGCTCACCTTGCGCAAAATCAACCGCCACCTTGATTATAGCGAAGGCAATCAAGTGAAAATTTCCCGCACCAGCGTAAAGGGTACTATCGTCGTTAGCCAACTAGCAGTGCGCCACGATCATGTTTTAAGGCTGCTGTTTTGTGCTGCCAGTCTGGGCTTGCCATTAACCAAGACATCCAGCATCTGGTCGCCGGCAGAAGGCGCAGGCACGCTCGACAGAGCCGTTTGAATTCGCTTACCTCGCTCTTTCGCGCTGTATGAAGGACAGCACGGCCCGGGTCAATTACCAGCGCGCGGAAACAGAAACCACCGACAAGTTGTCGTTGTCCGGAGTTAAGGGCGCAATTTACCGTTCGGTCGGCGCGCTGCTGCTGGCGCAACACGCCGATGGCTACTGGTCCTTTGAGCTCGAGGCCGATTGCACCATTCCCGCCGAATATATTCTGATGATGCACTACCTGGGCGAGATCGATCACGAACTCGAACGCAAACTTGCGACATATCTGCGCGGTCGCCAGGGCGACGACGGCGGTTGGCCGCTGTATTACGGCGGCGCCGCCGAAGTCAGTTGTTCCGTCAAAGTCTATTATGCGCTGAAACTCTCCGGCGCGGATCCTGACCAACCCCACATGCGAAAAGCTCGGGAGGCGATTCTTCGGCTCGGCGGCGCGGCACGGGCCAACGTATTTACCCGTATTGCGTTGGCAATGTTCGAGCAATTGCCGTGGCGCGGGGTGCCGTTTTTGCCGGTTGAAATCGTTTTACTGCCGCGCTGGTTCCCTTTTCATCTCTATAAAATTTCCTATTGGTCGCGCACGGTTATGGTGCCTCTATTGATTCTTTGGACGTTTAAAGCGCGGGCGCGTAACCCGAAAAAAATTTCCATCCGCGAGCTGTTTGAGCGCGATCCGTGGAGGCAAAACGACTATTTCCCCACTCGGTCAGTTTTAAATCGGCTCTTCCTCGTGCTGGATCGACTTGGATTAAGGCTGTATCCGCTGCTGCCGGACAGAGTTCGCCGCCGCGCGATCAAAAAGGCCGAAGCCTGGATAGTAGAACGGCTCAACGGCGTAGGCGGCTTGGGCGCTATTTTTCCCGCGATGATCAATGCCTACGAAGCGCTCGAGATGCTTGGTTATCCACTGAACCATCCGCTCCGCGTGCAAGCGAGAAAATCCATCGATGATTTGCTGATTGTCGGAGAGCACAGCGCCTATTGCCAGCCTTGCGTCTCGCCGGTTTGGGATACGGCGTGGGCGAGTATCGCTTTGCAGGAGGTCGGCGATGAGGCAAGCCAGAAAAGCGTAAAAGAAGCTTTGCGTTGGTTAGGCACAAAACAGCTGCTGGACCCGCCCCAGGATTGGGCGCACAACCGCCGGCATGTCAGAGGAGGCGGCTGGCCTTTTCAGTTCATAAACTCACACTATCCGGATTTGGACGACACCGCGGCAGTGGCTTATGGGATGAATAGAAGCGGCGAGCGTTCCTATGACGGGGCGGTGCAGAGGGCAACCGAATGGATTTGCGGTATGCAGTCGAAAAATGGCGGCTTCGCTTCGTTCGATGCCGATAACAATCACACCTACCTGAATGAAATTCCCTTCGCCGACCATGGCGCGCTCCTCGACCCGCCGACGGAGGATGTCAGCGCGCGCTGTCTGATGTTGCTGGCACGCTTGGGAAACTCGTCGGAAGTCAGCACGGCTAAAAAAAAATGCTTGGATTATATTTTACGATCTCAACAGCCCGACGGCTCTTGGTACGGCAGATGGGGGACAAATTACATCTATGGCACCTGGTCTGTGCTTGTGGCCTTGGAAGAGGAGGGGGTTGGTGGCGAAGAGAGCGCCGTGCGGAAGGCCGTTGCCTGGCTCAAGAGCGTGCAGCGAGATGACGGCGGATGGGGAGAAAGTTGCGACACGTACTTCAAGCCGGAGGAAAAAGGCCATGGTGAGCGAAGCACATCTTTTCACACCGCATGGGCCGTGTTGGGTTTGCTGAGCGCCGGCGAGGTTGACTCAGCATCGGTTCGACAGGGAATCGACTTTCTTTTGCGAACCCAACAGGCGGACGGCTTTTGGCGCGATCCCGAATTCAACGCGCCCGGGTTCCCGCGCGTCTTTTATTTGAAATACCATGGCTACGACAAATATTTTCCGCTGCTAGCGTTGGCGCGCTATCAAAATTTGACTGCCGGCAAAAACTAATGCTCGGAATCGTCGTTTCGCTGTCGTGGGAACTAAAAACCTTAACTCGGCAATCCATCCCGTTAGGATCATACCTTTCAATCAACGACAACACCCTGGTGGCTCTATCCGGTATTGGAGCCCGGCAAGCGCGCACAGCGGCAACGCTTCTGGTAGCGCGCGGAGCCACGGCGCTGCTCAGCTGGGGCTGTGCAGCGGCCCTAAAAGATGAGATCAGAGCGGGAAGCCTACTGCTTCCGGAAGGTATAATCGACACGCGCGGTGAAACTCTTTCGGTTACGATCGAGTGGCATCACCGCTTATATCAGGAACTAGGCTCGCGATACCCGGTCCGCACCGAGGCGCTGGTCGAAAGTGCCGGCCTGTTGAAAACTCCGGGCGAGAAGCAGTTATTGGCGCGGCGGACACAGGCGATCGCAACGGATATGGAGAGCGCCGCGCAGGCGAAAGTTGCACGTGAGCACCGGCTCCCCTTCATCGCGGTACGAGCCGTTCTTGACAGCCTCTCGACTCCTCTACCGGAAAAGCTGATGCGTTCCCTTGATGCCCGAGGCGAGATCAGCCCGAAGAGTTTTCTGCAGCACATCGTCCTCCGGCCCGCGGATTGGTCAACCCTAATGACACTCTGGATGCAATTTAGCGTCGCGCGAAGGACACTGACGCGAACCAGCCCAGTGGTGCTGGGCTGTTCCCGGAGTTACTTGAATTCAGTTGCTGTGTGATGTAGCGCCTTTTCATCTTCGAGCCAGCGGATGACGGTGCTGGCTAGGGCGACGGCTGTGATATCGAGGTGATCGTTCATGAGAAAGTGATCGCTGCCAAGCTCGGTCAGAGTGATCCCGCCGGGAAAAATCATGTCGGCGAGCAGCACCATGCCATCATTGGGTCCATACTTCCGCATGGGAAAAAAACCTCTGCGCGCGCGAAAGCCAACACTGCCGCTCACGGGAATACCGAAGAAATTCACCACGAGAACACTTTGAGGGACGTGGAACAATTTGAATCGCTCCCGGCTACGGATAACGGACATGCTTTCAACGCCAGCCGGGTCTATCTTCCCGACGATGAATTCCAGCTCGGGGATGACATTGTCATCCACCAAGGGCGTACCCTGAAGGGCACCCACCGTATTGATCCAGGCTGCCACATGACGGGTTTCCGCCGGTCCGAGCTTGGTCAGCGCGAGCGCAACCTCCGCGCTCGATTTGCTCGCACTCACAATGATCAACCGACGTCCGCTTTGTGCGCGGGCGCGAATGGCGTTCATGACGATTTCCGCGTTCGACTCAACAGGACCGTCGTCGCTGGTTTCGACGAAGTGGCACATCATTCCGACTTTTTCTAAAGCCGCGCGCGGCCCTGACAAATCAGCGCCACTCAAGGTCGGTCGATTGTAGAGATAGGTCGGCACGATCAACGCTTCATAGCGATCGGCCGCGGCGGGCAGTTTGGCGTTCCCTTCGGGAACAGCCTTGCGGGCGTATTCGTATGCGACGTCAAAGAGGCTTCGAAACCGACGATTGAGCGGCACTCGTGCTATCTCGTCAGCGAGTAGTAAAGCGGCGAAGTCGGTGGAAAACTCATCGCTCAATTCTTTGAGCTCATTGCG
>DATBEY010000152.1:0-4873 GCA_036558765.1 Binatia bacterium
CCCCGCCCCGATCAAACGGTTCGAATCGCGCTGGCAAAAATCGTAGAGCCAATCGTTATAGGCGCGCGCCATGGCAGCGGCGAAATCGGCATCCATGTTCGGGAGCACCAGCGCTCTCAGCCCGCGCGTGGGATAAAGCACAGCGACATCGATGCCTTCGATATCCATTGCTTCGAGCTGAACCTCCGAAGTCCAACCTCGTGCAGCGTCGCGCCCGAAGATATCCTGTTTCTGGTCGAAGTTTTTCCCCCTCGCCGTATTATTTTGCGGCGTGGATTTGCGCGCCCACTCCGTGCCATCCGGATGCACGAGCCGGAGGTCCCGCACATTGTGACTGGTGACGCCGCGCGGCGCCAGCGCTCTGAATTTCTGATCGATATAGCGCTCCCACAAATCCGGCGGCTCCATCACATGCATGTCACTGTCGATTATCTTGAATCCATCTTTCGCCATGACTCGTTCCTCCAGAGATTATCAATAGGCATTTGTGCCGACGATTCTGTCCTCGCCATGCTCCCTCGTCGGCCGGCGAGCGTGGGAATCATGCAATTGATCGCCACATTCAGCATCGTCCGCACCATGTCGGCGAGTGGGTCGATGATGATCATCAGCGGAACAGCCACTTCGTAAGATAACCCAAAGGGCCGCAGTACGATCGCCAGCGGTGCCAGCGCGGCAAGCCCGCTGACGCCGAGGGTCGCAAATGAGGCGCCGACGGAAAATATCGCCAACAGCACCAAATCGACCATGCTGAAATGACGCCCCATCAAAATACCTAGAAAGAGCGTTGCGATGACGAAATAGAGAATAGTTCCGAAGCGAATCGTCGCAATCCCGATGGGAACGTAAAGATCGCAGAGCTCTTTTTTAACATTCAAGTCATTCTTCAGCGTTTCGAGCGCAAGCGGCACGCAAATCAGCGAATTCCGTGTGGATGCGCCGAGCATCACAGGCTTCAATAAAGCGCCGAATACGCACGCGGGTGACGCGTGCAGCGCGAACGCACAGAGCAGCGGCGCAGCGACTAACAGCAGAGCCCCGGTGATCAGAAATGCATACGCAAATAGCGTCAGCGCGGTGAAGACATCCGGGCCGAGGCGCGCAACCTGCGGCGCGACTAGGGCGACAATGCCAATCGGTACCAGCAAACTGAACCAGTCGAAGATCATCGTGCAGACCGCCTGGATGTGTTGCAAGGCGTCGAAGATCGATTGCCCCGATGCACGCTCGGTCAATACCATGCCGATGCCGAAGATCGCCGCGAACACCAGCACGCGCACGCTATCATTCGACGATAACGAGGCGAATATGTTGGTCGGAATGAAAGCGAAAATGCCGAAATCCGAGGCCTCTTTGATTTCTGTGGCATGGCGTGGGTCAATCGCGAATTCGACATCGATCGTGTCGGCTGAACGTCCGAGCAAAGCGCCGATGTGCGACAACATCTGTTCGTTCGGCGAAGAGTAGTTGAAGAACAAGCTTGGAATGATCGTCGATACGGCGGCAACCGCCAGCAGCGTGACCAAAACCCAGAACAGCAACGATCGGATCACCCCGGGCGCCGATCCGCTGGCCATTGCTGAGCGCATCGCCAGAGGAATCGTGGCAAGCAGAAACGGCAGGACACAAATCTGCAGCAAGGCGATATAAAAATCGCCGACCGGCCGAAGGTGTTGCAGAAACGGCAGTCGCAGCGCGCCGAGCACCAAAGCCAGAACGACTGCGGCCAGGGTGATCGCGGGCTGATTGATGGACCGCGATAACGCCTTGAGCGGGTTGTCCTTATGCAAGCTTACCGCAGCGTTCATCGACTTACTTTCCCAGTTCTGAGTTGAGCAACCTCTCGAGCGTGAATTCCCCGCGCGTCATGCCGATATGATAATTGATAAATTCCTGGAGCTTGCTGCAGCTATCGCAGATCGCGATCGAGAGAAGGGCGTTTTGATCGACGATCACCGCAGAGCCGAACTGAACATTCAGCGCGGGCTTGCTTTTGAGCACGCGGCGAATCTCGAATTCGTCGCGGTAGACCGCGGTCACCTGGCCATTGAGCAAACTCTCGATGGCGGCTTCCCAGCTGCGCGCCTCCACGACGCTCGCGGCGGGAAAATTCCGGTGCGCGAAATCCACGTAGGCGCTGCCGGCAATGACGCCGAGCCGGGCGTGATATTTCTGAAACACCACCGCTGGAGGCTGGCCGCCGGCTGCGCGGGCGACCGCCACTCGATTGAACAGCAGTGCATGGCGCAGTGTCACGTACGGTTCGGAAAACCGCACACGCTTCAAGCGATTATAGGTCTGGGACAATTTACTGATGCCGATATCCGCGCGTCCATCCGCCACATAATCGACCACCGCATCGAATGATTCCGGATTGTCGACGAACTCGACTCTGACGCCGAGAGCGCGTGCGATTTGCCGCGCCATTTCGATCTCGGGCCCGAGCAGCGCTCCATCGGGCCCGCGTACGTGAAACGAAGGCAGATCGTAGCGCGTAAGCGCGACTCGTAAAACCTTGGCATCGACGATCGATTGCAAATCGCGCGTCAGCGCCGGACGCGACTCGGCAAGCGCCGGAACAGCCAAGAGCGCGATCCAGACCGCGAGAACAACAGCCGCAAACGGACCACGTAAGAGCATACCGTACGTCATCAGCTTCACCGAATAGCACTGACGTGATTAAAAGAAGTTTTCAAGACTTGAGGCCTGCCGCAATGTTTGGTTTTGGTCGAACCGAAGAATAAGATGACCCCAATCCAAAGCCGAAACAGAAAATCCGACCCTGGTTCAAATAGCGTCAAGCGTCAAAGCTACGATGTTTTGATTGCTTTGAATAACTTGCTCTTATGAAAAATATTAAACCGCCCCTCCTTGGGCACGCGCTATGTTCATCATCTTCACGGGCGTAGCCGGCGCGGGAAAAACCACAGTGGGCAAGTTGCTCGCCCAAGAACTCGGTTGGCAATTCTATGAAGGGGACGATTTCCACCCGGCGGCCAACATCGAAAAAATGCGCCGCGGCGAGGCGTTGACGGACAGCGATCGAGCGCCATGGCTTGCCCGGTTGCGTGCCTTGATCGACCAAGTTTTGCAACGTGAAGAACACGGTATTTTGGCCTGTTCCGCTTTGAAGCGTTCCTATCGCGCGCGCCTGCGCGTCGACGACCGCGTCATTTTTGTTCATCTGGCGGTCAGTCGAGCTCTGATAGAGCGCCGGCTGAAACAGCGCAAAGGCCATTTCATCAATCCGGCGCTGGCGGAAAGCCAATTTGACACCTTGGAACCGCCGCAAACTGCGCTCACTCTGGACGCTTCACTGCCGCCCGCCGTGCTGGTCGAGCAGGTACGAAAAGCGCTCGGTATTTGAGCTTGCTCCAGCGAGCCCTCGCTGCTGCGAATTTTTTCAGAATCTCCGAAAGCTGGTGTATTTAGATATTCGCGGAGTTTTTCGTTGAATCGTCACCCGAGCAGCGGCGTTCTCACGCCGTATGACGGGTTCGCTTAAGCACTGCAGGGCATCTTGAAAGACTTCACGGCATCCCTGCGCTCGCTCGCAATGCTCTTTAGTTGTTCAGATGAACGAGATCCGTCGCGCACGGAGCAGTTTCGAGGAAGCCCCAGCTCTTCATCCACTCGTATGTCCGTTGCAATTCATCGGGCGGAATCGGCGCCGGATCGACAAGATAAAGCCGGCTCTCGCGCAAATCGTCGATGGTGAGCTGACTGACCATCGGATCGCGATCGCGGTAGTAGTCTATGAAATAGTGCAGATAGGCGCGCCGGTTTGCCATGATGCGCCGGACGGCCTCGCGGATAGCGCGATTGAAGGCTGCATACGTTTCGGCATCGACACGCTCCGAAGCCACGTCCGTACCATGATGGAAAGCCGAGATGACAATTCGGCATCCGGTTTTCTCAGCCAATGACAGGTAGGGTTCCGTGAGGGTCGTCGCTTCGATGGTCTTGTCCATAAGCATCTTGAACCGGTAATTAGAGCCGTTCGGCACGCGGCCGATCTTGATCAGCTCGCGCGGCACGAAGCCTTCCAGCATCTGCAGGCAAAGATAATGCGTGCCGCTATACATGGGAACGCCGATCTGCACGTTGGCGAGTTGTTGCGGCACTTGCACCGGCGAATCTCCGCGAACCACGATCCCGGCAAAATTCACCATGGAACGTCGACCCATCTGGCGGCTGCCGACATTCGTCGTCTCAACGCGCGAGTAATTGCCCCATTCGCAAGCGTTGTAAAGATCAGCCTGGCCCGATTCCATCATGCGCCCGTGGCTGGTATAGCGCGAAGCGTCTTTATGATGCGTGATGTGCAGCTCCGGGCTCTTATCGAGACCCTTCTCGCGGTCCAGCCACTCGATTCGAAGCCCTTCCTTCTCGAACAAACCCTCGTCATAGGCCACGAGTTCGGCCAATCCTTGAAACGGCGCAGTGGTTTCCAATCGCAGTGTCTTCATACGTTCCTCTCCTGGGCATGGGTAATATATCCCTTATACAATGGCTGGCATTCGAACGTCTGTCAAACGTCAATCGGCCCACGCCGATCGCAATTCACCCGGAAAGCTCATCCGCCGTTGGCCACGCAGGTTTTGTCTCGGCGGCGCACGCCGACAAAAACAATTTCTTGAATCCTGAGCTGCCAATTGCCGGATATTTCTATGGATTAGTTTACCAGGGCCGCGTTTCGCCGATCTTGAAAATCCACGCGCGTGAGGAGTCGATGTTGCGACGGCGGACCTCAGCGAGCAGACGCTGCGGCGGTTCCTCGAGCGGCTCGTCCGCTAGATCGAAGGTGCCCCAGTGGATGCCGAGCAGCGCACCGGCTTTGAGATCGATAAACGCCTGCACCGCTTCTTCCGGC
>DATBEY010000153.1:0-8085 GCA_036558765.1 Binatia bacterium
TCGTGCTCGAATCATCGGATGAAGAGGTACGAGTTCAGGTTCCCATCATCGGCAAGGAATATCTCGACACCGCCCTTGAAAAGGGCTCCGGAGTTGTCGTTCTCAGCGCTCACCTGGGAAATTTTTTTATTCTCGGAACACGCCTGGCGGTCGACGGATATCCGGTTTTTGTGCTCGTCAATCAACCGAGGGACGGTCAATTCGCCGAGTTGATGGATCGATACCGCTTAAAGGTGAAACAACGGACGATTCACGCACGGCCAAGGCGGGCAGCATTGAAACAGCTCAATGAAATATTGCGTCGCAACGAAATCGCCATCGTGATTGCGGACGAGTACCGCAGGGGGAACGGTATTCCTGTTCCGCTGTTCGGTCATACGGTGCTTGCGCGCCGGGGGCCGGCCACTTTGGCACTAAGAACCGGCGCGGCGGTGGTGCCGGCGTGCATCGTTCGGCAAGCGGACGATTCGCTCCAGTTAGTGATCGAGCCCGAGCTCGAATTCGACCGCAGCGGTACGACGAAGGCCCAGGTAACCGAGAATACGGTTCGGCTCACGCGCTGGCTTGAAAGTACGGTGCGTCGCTATCCGGACCAGTGGAATTGGATGAATATTCACTGGTGGCAGAATACGAACACAGAAACGTTGCAGCGACAGAGAGTAGAACGGGGTGAAAAGACCAGCATGAAAGGGGAAACAGGTGAAAAGCAACAAGAAGGATCTCGATGATCTAAAGAAAAAAGTAGCCCTGGGTAACCGTATTATGTTTTACCAGGGACTGGCCGACTATCATGGCCATGTGAGCGCGCGCATTCCCGGCACGCAGCGCTTTTTTATCAAGCCGGTGCTGGCGCCACTCGGTGAAATCGCGCCCAAACACATCATCGAAGTCGATATCGACGCTTACATGGAAGTTTGCGAGCAGAATTATGCTCAGGCAGGAAACAAGCGGGCTATCACTAAACTGAAAAATCCGCCGCGAGAAACCATGATTCATGCGGCCATCTACAAGTCGAGACCGGACGTAAACTCCGTCGTGCATACGCACCAAACCATCGCCACAGCGTTTTCCGTGGCGGGGACGCCGATTCTGCCCATCTATAATCAGGCCGCCGTGTTCGCTCCCGAAACCCCGATTTTTCCGAGCCCGCGACTGATTTACACGGTTCAGGACGGCAAGGAAATCTGTCAGACCCTGGCGGATCGAACCGCAATGTTGTTGAAAGGCCATGGCATAGTTGTGTGCGGCGATAGCTTGGAATATGCTACCGTTCACGCGATCTACTTGGAACGAACCGCTTACATGCAGTTCATCGCCAGCACGGTCGGCAAGCCGTCAATCATGCCGCAATCAGAGATCGATTACATGAAAGAAAACATGACGTACCGTTCCTATGATGCGTTTGCGTATTTCAAGTCGCTGCTGCCCAAGGCTGCGCGCCTTTGAGCAAACCGCAACCGACTATTTGGAGGACGAACTTATGGCGAAAAGGGAAGAGAGAGTGACGGAGTCCACGAGCAAAGGGCCGATTCAAGATCTGCGGGAGTGGCTCGAGCGCGTGGAACAGATGGGCGATCTGGTTCATGTCAAAGAGCCTGTCAGCAGTGAAGAGGAAATGAGCGCGATCGGCTATTTGGTTGCCAAGCAGAAACCGTCACCGGCGGTTCTGTTCGACAATATAAAAGGATACGAGAAAAGTCCGTTCAAGGCTCGTTCGCTGTGGAATATTCTCGGCCCGAGCATTCCGCGCATTGCTCTGACAATGGAAGAACCTCCAGACACGCCGACGGTCACTTTGATCAGCCGCGTGAAAGATAAACTCAAACATCGAACGCCGCCGCGCGAAGTGTCGGCGTCGCAGGCGCAATTCTACGAGAACACGTTGACCGGGGATCAGATCGATCTAACACAGCTGCCGATTCCAAGGCACTGGCCCTTGGATGGCGGACGATATGCCGGCACTGCGGACTGCGTGATCACGCGCGATCCTGACTCGGGTTACCTGAACGTCGGTACCTATCGGATGATGCTGCAGGGGAAGAGGGAAACGGGTCTTTATCTTTCACCCGGAAAAGATGCGCGTTTGCATATCACTCGCTCATGGCAGCAGGGGAAAGCGGTGGAAGTTGCCGCCGCCTGGGGAATTGACCCGCTGTTTATGGTCGTTGGCTCGCAAACTTTTGCCAAAAACGTTTCCGAGTATGAATTTCTCGGCGGTATCAAAGGAGAGCCGATCCCAGTCGTCAAAGGCAAAACCACCAATCTGCTGCTTCCCGCCAATGCGGAATTGATCGTTGAAGGCATCATCAAGCCCAATTCCGTGAAAAGCGAAGGACCTTTCGGAGAGTTTCCCGGCTACTATGGTAGGCCGGAAGCGGGTTGTCCGCTGGTCGAAGTGACCGCCGTGCATTATCGCAACAATCCGATTTTGACCAATGCGTTGATGGCCGATTATCCTTCCAATGAACAGAGCGGGTTTTTCTCGATTATTCGGTCAGCCCGCATCTGGGATGATTTGGAAAAACTCGGGGTACCTGGAGTCCAGGGCGTTTATGCGCATCCCGCTGGGGCCGGCGGATTTGGCATGACCGTTATCGCCCTCGAGCAGCGTTATGCCGGGCACGCGGCGCAGGCATTGGCTTTAGCGGCGCAAGTGCCGGGCGGCGCGTACTACACCAAGTGGATCATCGCTGTCGATGAGGACATCGACCCGACCGATATGGATCAGGTGATCTGGGCCATGAGCAGCCGATGCAATCCCATCGATGACATCGATATCCTGCGCAACACCTGGAGTACCTGGCTCGACCCGACGCAGAATCCGCCGGAAAAGCGCCCGTACGGATCCAAGGCGCTGATCAACGCCTGCAAAGAGCACCGATACCTGCCGGTTTTTTCGAAACGAACTGCGCTCCGCAGGGAAATCTATGATCAAGTTGCAGCGGAGTGGAAAAAACTCGGCTTGCCTGGTCAGGTCCCGGAGGTGCGCGCGTTCGAAGAAGAAAAGAAGGTCGTTTACCATGAAGTTGGGGGATTCGAGCCGGGAAAGCAACCCGGAGAAGAGAAGAAATAAAACCATACATTATGCGGTGACGATCAGAAATTGATCGTCACCGTGAGCGTGTTACTGTAGTTTCCTGCTCTTGTGCCTTGCCCCGCAGGAATCCGTCCATAAAGGGGTATACTGACATCTTGTTTGTTGGCCGGATTTCGCACAAAGAAGTTTTGTGTCCCACCCGTGCCATCACCCCAAATCGTCGTTCTCGCCGCATTCAAATAAAGATTATAGTTCAAGGTACTTGCGCCGTTGAGCATTCGCCGAGGATCAAAGGTAGGGGCGCCTCCTTTATCGAGGGAGATACTCACATTGTGATCGTTGTTGCCGCAGCGGAAGATGATCTGCCCCAAGGTATCGAGCGGTGCGGAGCTAAAAATGTCGTAGCTGCCAAAGAGGACCGTTGTCGAACTGAGGCTGCACGCGGCGTGCGCCGAGAAGGGCGACGTAGCGATAATGAGAGCAGCAAAAGTGGCCGCTCTGAAGAAACAAACCACGCGGGTGCCTAATGGAGCCGACACGTGACCGTCCCGAGATTGATTTCCAATTCATCCGAGGTCGGAATATCAAGACTAAAGTCGCAGAGTGTGTTCTTGTAATCGACAGTCGCCGGAAATTTCCCGGCGCCTAGGTTTTCCAAGTAGAACTCACCGAGTTTGCCGATCGGCGATTCAGATTGGCTACGGTTTCCACGAACTCTCAATTGACCGTAAGCCGGTGTAACAGCCGCGCCGCCTTCCTCGAGCAGGACTTTTCCGTTGATCCGTTGTACTTTGCTGATCGGAAACGAAACCACAGCGCCTCCGCGGAACGGCGGGGCGACGAGTTTTTCAGTGGCAGCAATGGTGTAGTTCAAGGGTACGTCCTTATCCGCGATGCTGAGCTTGTTGCCGTAATAGGGCAGGAGGTTGGGCACGAACAGATTTCCTTGGCCGTTGGTGTATCCGACGTCCTGGTTACTTGAATAGCCGCGCACCCCAGCGATGCCAGGAACGTGAATAACCGCGAAGCTGTCTTGAACGGGTCGAGTGAGAAAAAAATCCCCGCCGATCACAGCCAAGCCCCCCGCCGTGTTGAGCAAGCTCTGGTTGCGTCCATCGACCCGGGTGTAATTTGCCTCGTACCGTCCGTAAAGTCCCTGATATTGAACCAGAGTATCGAGCAATGGATTTTTGGTTCCCTCTACTGCGCCCGCCTGAAATCGATAGCCGTAACCGGTGCCAAGGGGCAACGATTTTTGCAGTGCCAGCGTTCCTCCTCCGGAGCGGTCCGAATTTTGATAGGATAACGAACCGGTAGTTTGACCAAAAAAGAAATTCAACCCTGCGAAGATATCAGGGATTAGTGTCGTTGCTTTTTTGACTATGCCTGCGTTGACAAATAGACTAAGGTTATTGGTCAAACGAGATGTGGTCGAGGCCAAAAACTCGTGTCGCTGATGATAGACTTGTGAGTTTTCGTAAGTGTAGCGGAGGCTGATACCAAGTCCGGATGAAATCGGAAAACCAAGCAGGGCGTTGAATTGAAGCCAGGAACGATCATCCGAGGCAGACAGACTTGTATTGGCGTAATGCGGGCTCAGCGCTCGAGCCGAGAGACCCGCGTTAAAATTGTGGCCGAGATAGCTGTATCCGAGAAATGCTGCGCTCCCCGACGCTCCTCCTCCGCCGCTCGCAGCGGTGCCGAGTTCCATTTCTCCGACGGGTAATTTGAAGGACAGACTAGGACCACCGCTTAACACACGGGGCGAGGCTTCGAAACGAGCGCCAGCTGTGATTTCGTCGGTAATGCCTATGCGATGGCGCGCCAAAACCAACCCTGGTCCGTAATCCCAGCTGCGGTTTGCAAGATTATTTCTTTGTACACCGATGTTATAGCTGAACTCGTTCAATCCGGCTTTGAGTAAGCCGCCGGTAAAATAGTATTGCGAGCCGATCTCCTGTTCGCGCCCGAAGGCGTCGCGCACAATGATTCTCGTGTTTGCCGTGCCCACAGGGACTGGAAGGTCCTTAAGCTCAAACTCTCCCGGTGGTAGCGCGACCCGGCGCAGGAGTTGATTGTTCACGTAGATTTCAGCGGTCGAAGGCGTGGCAACCGCGCCGGAATAATTCAGGCCGGGACTGCGCACGTAGTAGGGATCGAGATTAAACTCCCGAAAAAAACTTACACCACTCATCACTAAGCTACCGCCCAAAATATCGCTGCTGACCAACCGGTCACCTAATACAACACGATTGAGATTTTCCCGATTGCTGATCGTAAATTGCGATAAACCACGGACGAATGCGCCATCTTCGTTTCTCGAGACGCCGCTGTACAACAAAGTGTTTTGCAGGCTGACGCCGAGTTCGCCGAAGCCGCTGAAATATTTGAAATCACGAAGACTGAGCGAATAGTTGAAAAAGCTACTGGGATTTTCAGCATAAAGCAGGCCGCGCGGTCTATTTGTTTGGTCATCGAATCGATGAAATCCCAAAATCGACGGCTGAGCCGTCAGGTTAAGACTCAAATTCCTGTCGTCCACTTTAAACAGCAATTGCGGCGCTAGGGAGCTGAGCAAAACATAACTCTCGCCGCGGATGATTTGCTGTTGTCCCTCAATGCCTTTCAATCCCGCTTCCTGAAGGTCTTTCAAGCGAATGAGTACATCAGCACCACGCAAGAGAACACTGACTTCGCCGCTCGCTACCTCATTGACCTTCAGCTCAAGTAGCGCTTGCTGGTCCTCAGCACTAGCAATCTGTGGTGAAACTAGGACAAAAAAAAAGCTGATTCGAAACAGTCTCCGAACCATGCATGACCTGCTATACCCCGGTGAAGGTGTGGCCGGCGCTTAGCTCTGACAAACCTGGGCGGGCACTGCGAACTCTTGTTTGAGAGTTTTGCCCTCAACTTCTAGCTCTATGGTCAAATCGTGAAGTTGCTGACATTCACGCGGGGAGATTGGGATAGAGAATTTGCGCACGCCACCGGTCAAGATGTACCAGGGCTGCGGAGCGCGCTCCAATAAAATTCGGCTGGCCATATCTTTGCCGACCACGCGAATATTTGCTGGAACAAAATGCACATTGCCAGTGTTTTTAACTTCGAAGAAAAACTCGTTTCCACCCATTTTCATATCCCCGAGCTGGGCTTGAATGAGCTGCTTCATCGGCTGAATAAAAATGGGCACGCCCATCTTGGTGAGCAGTCGGATTCCCTTTTGTTGCATATCGTCAGCGGGCGGCAGTTCTTCGATGAAAATTCGATAGGACTTCTCTGATACAACTGCCGCCTGTTTGGCGCCTATACGAATGTTTCGCTGGTCACCCGGCTCGATGGTTAGGAGCTTGGGATAAAAGATCAAATCCTCGGTCGTATTCAGGACCATTTCGCCCTCGGCTGACTGGTCCCATTCAAAAACTCCAATCTGAAAGCGGGCCGTTTCCGAGCCATCGTTTTGGACCGCCAACAAAGCGCTGGTGCTTTGCGGGGAAAGCGTGATGCGAATCGGATTGACTTGAAACGTGCCGGCTTGAGCTACGCCGACAAATGCGATTATGCTCCAAAGAAGAATTGTTTTGATGACTGCGGCCCGTTGGCAACAATAACTCGGCACATCGAGTCCTTAAAAATTTACGGTCGCTTGCACAGTATCGGTAAAGCTGCCGACGTTGACATCTTGTCCCTTGGGGACGCGCCCGTAAACTGTAAACGTACGCTCAGCCGCGTTTGACGCAGCGGTGATTCCGAACGATGATGCGCCGTTTGAGCCGTTACCCCACAGTGTGCTGCGGCCGGAGTCCGAATAGAGATCGTAGTTCAAGAAAGCCGACGAGCCACCCGATGGTCCCTGCATTCTTCTCTGATTACCTGAAGCATTGGCTCCGGAATCAAGACTGATCGAAGTGCCGTTGCCAGGAGTGCACTTGATGCCGACGGAGCCGGTACCATCAAGATCGGTTCCGCCGCTGGCGTTCGTCACGACGGGATCATAGGCACCGAACGCAACGACCGATGTCGAGGAAACAACACATTTAGCAGTAACTGAAGCAGTGACGCTCAAGCCGACGCCTGCTGAACTGGCCGCAAAGAGGTGCCCTACTGGCGCCACTAGGAGGATCGTCGCCGTCGCTGATGCCAAAAGTCGTCGAGTCTTCATTGTCACTCCCAATAATTTTTCCGGCACCGCTGCGCAAAACTGGTGCCAGGGTGTAACATCCTGGCTCATTCAGCACGGTTAAAGTCTATTTCTGCAACCAAGGTCCTACAGCTGAAATGGAATCGCGCGTTACTAAAAGTTTCCTGAAAGACTCCAGAGAACTAGCTAAGCTAGCGAACCGTAGTGAAATCATATGGTGACCGAATCAAACGTTCGGTATATGAGAAATTATGTTGGTTGGCGGAAAACTAAGTACGACTGTTCATGATCCGGAAAAGTTCGACGCAGATGAGGACCAATATGGACGATTTTGTCCGAGCCGGAATGGATGCCAAGACACCCGTTGAGCGTTGGTCGGGAAATGTGAACGGACGCCGGGTAGCAGAAATTACCTTAGTAGCTAAAAGTTGACTGTGATGATCAGATTGTCGCTGTAAATTCCCTGGTTGGTTGTAGGCAAGGGTGTTGGTGGTTGCTTGTTGTGATCAGATTGAGCTCGTATCTCGCTCTTAGCCCGATCGAATAAATTGTCGTTCACCCGGACCCATGGCGTTATTTGTTTCGGACATAGGATATTCAGAGGACTACCAGTTTTGGTTGAAATGTCTTGATTCAGTATCCCTTCCACAGTGGAGAGCTGGCATCTTGCGATCACAGTCGCAGTAACAGTTAGCGGCGCACTTGCCACCCCAGCCAACGCACGACTCGCGGAAGCAACCGAAATTACGGTTAGCAAGAAGAAAATCAACGGCAATGAATGAAGCTGCGGGCGCATCGTGATTGGCTTTATGACAACACCGCCAGGTTTTTGATCGCTCTATCACAATCGTTTTAATCCGCAAAGGCCCGCGCAAAGCGCAGTTGGGGATAGGCAATTGGCCGTGGAGGA
>DATBEY010000154.1:0-9890 GCA_036558765.1 Binatia bacterium
TATCCCTTGACCATCACGGACGTGAAACTGCTTGGTTTCGATGCCGCGATCATCGATGATAATTCGGCCGTCGGTTAAAACACCATCGACATCCAACAAGAGCAAATGAATTCTTGCTGCCTTTTTCCGAACATCGGCAGGGGGGCGTTTCACGATTGATGCTATAGACCGGCTTTGAAGATGTCGTGCAGGTGAACAACCCCGATCGGCTTTTCACTACCGACGTCAAGCACGAACAGCGAAGTGATCGGCCTGGGCGTGTTTTGTTCCATGCGGGTGAGAGCCTCGGAAGCAAGCGCGTCTTTCGAGATCGTTCGGGGTGCAGAAGTCATCACCTCTTGCGCAGTCTTACCGAAGATTTCAGTACCGTGCGTTTGCAACCCACGGCGCACATCGCCATCGGTGATGATACCGACGAGTTTTTCCCGCTCGTCAATGACTCCTGTAACACCAAGCCGTTTATCGGTTATTTCGAAGAGCGCTTCCTTGATCGCGGTATCAGACCGGACGATCGGCAATTCTCTGCCGCCGTGCATCAAGTCTTCAACCCTCAGTAATAGACGCCGGCCTAGAATACCGCCGGGATGCCGAAGCGCAAAATCTTCCTCTTTAAAACCTTTGTGTTCGAGTAACACGATTGCCAAGGCGTCTCCCATGGCTAAAGCCGCAGTTGTGCTTGCTGTAGGCGCCAAACCGAGCGGGCACGCCTCCTCTCTCACTGCGACATCGAGGACGACGTCAGCCGCTTTGGCTAGAGTCGAATCGGTCTTGCCGGTCATGACCACTAACTTGAGACCGAGAAATTTGAAGTGCGGCAGAATTTTTAAAATTTCACCGGTCTCCCCGCTGTTTGAGACCGCGAGGATGACATCCTCCTTCATAATCATACCGAGGTCACCGTGCAGCGCATCCGCGGAATGCAGAAAAAAAGAGGGAGTGCCGGTGCTGGCGAGTGTGGCGGAAATTTTCCGACAGATCAGACCGGACTTTCCCATTCCGGTCACGACGACCTTGCCTGAACAGTCCGCGATCAATTCTAGCGCCCGCACGAAATTTTCATCGAGCCGACCCATCATAGAAGCAATGCCATCGGCTTCGATGCGCAAACCGTTAGCCGCCCGCTTGAGAACCTCGTCAGAGTTCACTGCTGATGTTCCTTCACGACAGCATCGATTCGTTTGACGACCCTGAGGAGACCTTCGAAGTCGTTCAACATAAGGGAATTTGGTCCGTCGCTCAGTGCATGCTCTGGATCTTCGTGAACCTCCATGAAGAGTGCGTCAATTCCTGCGGCTACCCCGGCCCGGGCCAAAGCGGGAATGTATTTTCGCTCGCCGCCCGAAGCATTGCCAAGCCCACCAGGTAACTGCAGGCTGTGTGTTGCATCGAAAACCACCGGATAACCGAATTCACGCATTACCATCAGTGACCGCATATCCGATACCAAGTTATTGTAGCCGAACGAAGCGCCGCGCTCGGTGAGAAGGATCTGTTCGTTGCCCGTGGACCGAATCTTCTCGACAACATTGCGCATATCCCAAGGCGCGAGAAATTGTCCCTTTTTGACGTTTACTACTTTGCCGGATCTCGCCACGGCAAGCACGAATTCCGTCTGGCGGCAGAGAAATGCAGGAATTTGCAAAACATCGGCTACGGCTTTTACCCGCTCGACTTGATCAATTTCATGGACATCGGTAAGGATCGGCACGCCGATTTTCTCCTTAACGGCGGCAAGAATTTCCAGACCGTTTTCAAGACCAGGACCGCGAAAAGAATGCAAGGAGGAGCGGTTAGCTTTGTCGTAAGAGGCTTTGAAAATATAGGGAACGCCAACCCGATCTGAGGCCGCCCTAAGCGCCGCGCCATGTCGCAGCGCTGAGTCTTTACTCTCGATCACGCAAGGACCGGCGATAACAACAAGCGGCAAGCCACCGCCGATCTGCAGCGCTCCTAGCGCTATTTTTCTCGGTATCATCAAAATCACGTGCGGACGATTTTCATTCGGGGAACTGCGGGCAGTGCCCTGCGGTTCTGCAGGGCAGCCTCGATGAAACCGCGGAAAAGCGGATGGCTAGTCATGGGCCGAGATTTAAATTCAGGATGAAATTGGCAACCCAAGAACCAGGGGTGTTCTTTGAGCTCGATGATTTCGACCAAGCTGCCGTCGGGCGACAAACCGCTCAGTACCATCCCTTTAGCGATAAATTCTGCGCGATAGTTGTTGTTGAATTCATAGCGGTGGCGATGGCGTTCATCGATTTTTTCCTTGCCGTACAGTTTTGCCGCCAGCGTTTCATTCTGTAAGACGCAAGGATAACCGCCTAGGCGCATGGTGCCGCCTTTACTGTCGATTGATTTCTGTTCCGCCATCAGATGGATCACCGGATGCGGTGTCTGAATATCGAATTCGCTGGAATTGGCGGCCGTCAAGCCGCAAATGTTCCGGGCAAACTCGACCACGGCCATTTGCATGCCGAGACAGATGCCGAAAAAGGGAACTTTGTTCTCGCGGGCGTAACGAATCGCAGCAATCTTGCCCTCGCTACCCCGATCGCCGAAGCCGCCGGGAATCAGAATGCCATCGGTATTTTTGAGAAGAGCCTCGACGCCGTCCTGCTCAATCTTCTCCGCCTCGATGCAGTCGAGATCAACGCGGACTTCATTGGCAATTCCGCCGTGAACCAGAGCTTCGAGCAAGCTTTTGTAAGATTCTTTAAGACTCATGTACTTGCCGACAATCGCAATGCGCACGGAATCGTGCGGATTTTTGAGCACCTGTACAACTCGTTGCCAGTTTTCCAGATGCGGCGCGCCGGTCCAGATGTTGAGCTTCTCGACGACCCGCTCATCAAGTCCTTCTTCATGGAAAACGAGCGGCACTTCGTAGATCCATTCGACATCCTTCGCGGTGATAACCGCATTTTCCGCAACATTACAGAAATGCGCTATTTTGGTTTTTATTTTCCTATCGAGAATGCGGTCGGTGCGACAAAGCAAAATGTCCGGCTGGATTCCTAAGCCTGTTAGTTCCTTGACGCTATGCTGGGTCGGTTTGGTTTTCAATTCGCCGCCGCCGGTGATGTAAGGAACCAGAGTTAAGTGGACATAAAGAACGTTCTCCCGGCCCCAATCCCAGGCGATCTGACGTACCGCCTCAAGAAACGGTAAACCTTCGATATCACCGACCGTGCCGCCGACTTCACCAATCGCTATATCGTAACCTTCTGCCGCGGCGAGAATACGCCGCTTAATTTCGTCGGTGATGTGAGGAATTACTTGCACGGTGCCGCCTAGGTAATCGCCGCGGCGCTCCTTGGCGATAACGGTCTCATAAATTTGTCCGGTCGTGCAGTTATTCTTTTTTCCCATCGGCGTCGAAACGTAGCGCTCATAATGGCCCAGATCCAAGTCGGTTTCGGCGCCGTCATCGGTGACAAAAACTTCGCCGTGCTGATAGGGACTCATAGTGCCTGGATCGACATTAATATACGGATCCATTTTTAACATCGTCACCTTGAGCCCCCGACTCTCTAAAAGCGCGCCGATCGAGGCTGCTGCGAGGCCCTTGCCCAATGAAGAAACGACGCCGCCGGTAACAAAAATGAACTTGGTTTTGACAGTCGCCATACTTTCCTTTCACTGGATTCGAGTTTTCAAATAACGTTCGGCATTCTTGAGATCATCCGGTGTATCAACTTCAATCGGATGTTCATTGACTTCTGCGACGTAGATTGGGTAGCCGTTCTGGAGCGCCCGAAGCTGCTCCAGGCTTTCAATTCGCTCCAGCGGTGTCGGCGGCAGACCGGCAAATTTCAGCAGGAAATCACGCCGATAAACGTATAAACCCAGGTGCCGATAACCCCACAAGCGCTGATTGGCGGACGACGTGCTACTTTTGCCCGCCATGTCGATCTCCTTATTTCGAAAAAATGGAATCGGTGCTCGCGAAAAATAGAGGGCGAAGCCCGCGCGATCCTTGAGGACCTTAACCACGTTTGGGTTCTGCCAATCCTTCATTTCATAGATCGCAGTGCATACGGTCCCCATTGGGATTTTCCGATCATCCATCAAAGGCTGGATGACTCGGGCAATCGTTTGCGCGCGAATGAAAGGCAAGTCTCCCTGAATGTTGACGAGCCAATCCGCTCCTTTGAGCTTTCGTGCGACTTCCGCCAGCCGGTCAGTGCCGCTGGCGTGATGCTTCGAGGTCATCGCAACGTTGCCGCCAAAATTTTTGACAGCTTGCTCTATTCGCCGATCGTCGGTCGCTACGATAATTTGATCCAGCACCTTCGCTTTGGAAACATTTTCATAAACGTGCTGAATCATGGGCTTGCCGCCGATAATCGCCAACGGCTTACCTGGCAGTCGGGTCGAGCCGTAGCGCGCCGGGATCACAGCGACCACGCTCATTGTCTCATAAAGGGAAAAGGGTTGAGTTGATCACATTAAACAAGTTCTCAGTCTTGCTGAAAAAGAAAAACCGCGATGGCTTCTGCCAGAAGCGCATCACGGGATTTCAATATACGTGGGCATCGAATTAGTGTCAACGAGATTGTCCGATGTGGTGCTTACGTTACTTGTCCAGGGAATCGGGACAATTTGCGAGTCAGCGGCTGTCGAAACAGCTTGGTCATACAATGAAGCCATATCAAGTTGCTGAAGTGCTCCACGGGAAGCTTACTATCAGCGAAAAATGTTGTTGACTTTAGCTTGACGTTATATGATGCGGGGAAAATTGAAGGATGTGTCTACAATGAATAAATTCATCAGGATTTTTTTGCCGAGTCTATTGCTAGCCGTTTTACCCGCTGCTGTCTTCTCTCAGGGGTTCTTTGAGTACGGTCGAGCCGTGGGCAGCGTCCCGCACGGGCAAGGAATCACAGGCGGCAAAACGACCGGAGGCGCTCAAACGGGAGGCGGTACGGCTGGTGGGATCGGTGACATAGGCGGGCGCGCTCTGCCGACCCGTTTGGTAGTTGCGGCAAAAACCACCGGGCTTTATCCGCGTCAAGATGAAGAAAGTGAGAAAATCGAGCAGTTATCACAGGGTGATGCGCTCTCACCGATGGTACAAAGCGCAGGCAATAATTCGTGGTATATGGTTAAAACCTCTAAAGGCCAAGTCGGTTGGGTAAAGGGAAGCGACGTGCGGGAAGAAAGTACAAAGAAGTAAGCTTTATCATCAGCGACAGTCGAGCAGAAACGTCTATTCGAAGACTCCGAAAAAGAAATAGGTGATCCCGCGAGCCTGCCAATTGATCAACGCTCAGTCAGCCAGTTCTATCACTTCGCCGAAATCCTCCTAAGAAGTTCTATTATGAGCTTTTCGCTCAGCATGAAAGTACGCCGTCGACCGTACATCTTAACTTTGGTTTTCGTTGTTCCGACGATATCTTATTCTAAGTCACGTTTTGATTTCTTCATTGCTTTGACGTTGGCCAAGAGCGTATATGACAACTACGCGATTTTGAGTTCGATTCGAGCAGTTTGCAGTTCGCGAGTGGGCACTCACCGAGTAGACAAATTATTACGGACTCAGCGCGAGGGAGAAATTGATCAGAATGAGCTTTCCCGACTGTTTCACATCCATTGCCAACCATTGATTCCAAAGTTTGGATTCAGCGGCAAAGATTAAGTGAGTTTTCATATTCGTCATATTGGCAGCTCGCGATCGGATCAATTTTATTCCCGCTCGAGAGAACCTTCCTGTGGCCAACGCTGTTCAGCGGGTTTATGAACAACTCACGTGAATTTTCCTATCCGGGCGCTGAGCTCGCCTTGTTCGCCCAAGCGAGAAACTGGAAATTTTATGTGAAGTCTGAGGTTGGTGAGTATCTCGTCGGAGATGTGCTTGAAATCGGGGCCGGGATCGGTGGGACGACAATCGCGCTGAACGACGGATCGGCACGCCGGTGGCTGTGCCTTGAACCTGATCAAAATCAAGTAACCCAGCTACAATCGCTTGTCGCGCGACATAACGGTCCGGCACCGCTCGTGATGGTCGGGTCTCTTGCTGCGTTCGCTCAAAAACCGACGTTTAATTGTATTTTATACATAGACGTTCTGGAACATATTGACGATGATGAATTGCAAATTCGGACGGCAGCGCAGCTCGTCCGCCCTGGCGGTCATATTGTCGTCTTGTCTCCCGCACATCAATGGCTTTTTAGTGAATTTGACAAAAGCATCGGACATCGACGCCGCTACAGTAAGCGGAGTCTAGGCAACCTCATGCCGTCGGGATGGAAGGAAATAAAGCTCAAATATCTTGATAGCGCGGGAGTTCTCGCTTCTTTGGGAAATGTAATTGTACTGCGGCAACCGCTTCCTACTTCGTTGCAAGTAGAACTATGGGATCGTATCTGTGTGCCGCTTTCACGAGCATTCGACCGCATTTCACGGGGTACTATCGGCAAGTCAGTGTTGGCCGTATGGCAAAACCCAGCGCATTGTTGAATGGCCAAATATCTGCCCTTCGTGACACCCAGTACTTCTCCAATCACGAGTCACAATTGACCAGACTAGTGATAGGTACCAGCGCTTGGTGGAATTCACGATTGCTGTATTGGTTTGTTCCCGGCGCACTTTTTTTTGGATCGCTTGCAATCGTCGTTTTTACAGCCGGTGATTACGGCGTCGTCTGGGACGAACCGGCATATTTCCACGCTTCGGATTTGCATATTGAATGGCTCAAAAAATCGGTCCAAGAGCCCAATGGCAGTTTGTCTGCATTACTGGATGATAAGGGAATCACGGAAGCATGGCATTGGAATCCGTACAACGTTCCACACCCGCCACTTTCTCGAATCCTTTCTGGCCTGACACATTTATTTCTCCACCCCTTCTTAGACAAATTTACCTCGTACCGAGTGGCACCGGCTCTGTTTTTCGCTGCTCTTGTGACCGTCACGTATCTCTGGCTCAAGGAGCTTTTTGGAGAACTAGCGGGAATATTTTCGGCACTGACCATCCTGTTAATGCCCAATCTATTTGCATTCGCTCATATGGCCGTCACGGATTTGCCATTGGCTTCTTTGTGGTTTCTTACGACGTATGCTTTTTGGAAGGGTATCAAAAACTGGCTGTGGAGCATTCTCCTCGGAGTCGTTTGGGGTTTAGCTCTAGCAACAAAGTTTCCAGCCGTATTGATCCCAATTCCCGTGGTGCTCTGGGCACAAATATTTCAACGCAATCGATACAGTAACAATATTTTTGCGATGCTGTTCGTCGCGCCACTTATTATGTTAGCGATGCAGCCCTATTTATGGCACAACACCGGAGTTCGGGTTTTGGAATTTTTGTACGAAGGGATTAGCCGCGGGAACCGACCGGACACGAATTTTGGCGTCGCGTTCTTCGGAAGCACACTCCTTTCGAGTGAGTTGCCGTGGTATTACTCTTTTTTCATCGTCGGCGTTACCACACCTGAACCGTTTATTCTATTGGCGCTGATCGGAATCTTGTCAATCGCCTGGAGATCAGAACAACGGGCTGCGCTCATGCTTTTTCTGGTTAGTGGGATGTTTGTTATGTCACTCGGCCTGCTACCGGGCGCAGTGCTTCATGATGGTGTCCGCCAATTAGTTTCCGCCTTACCCTTTATGGCCGCTCTAGCAGCAGCCGGATTCCACTCCGTCTTTAGCTTGCTGGTACAACTCGGGTCGCAACATCTTCAGCTTGCTCGGTTAAACGTAGGAAAGGTCAAGATCGCGGTCTTTTTACTGCCGCTATTCTGCCTCAGTCCATTGTTGGATCTTTATTTGTCGCATCCGTTTCAGCTTAGTTATTACAATCGGCTCGTCGGTGGACCCCCCGGCGCGTATCATGTAGGTCTCGAGACCAGCTACTTCATGGAAGCATTTACGCCAAAATTCCTGCGGATGCTGAACCAGAAGTTACCACCCAACGCAATCATCAACGCGTCATGGGCCAACTTCATGTTTCGCTTTTATCAGAGAGAAATGCGTTTGCGCGAGGATATACAAATTACGGACGGTCAAGCTTTTCAGTTTTATATCCTGCTCAACCGCCGGAGTGCGCTAGGACCCAGAGAAAAAAGACTCATGGACTCACCGGTTGTACCGTTTTTGAGTATGGATCTTGCTGCCGTTCCTTTGGTTTCGGTTTTCGACTTCAACAAACGTTGATGTCAGGGCATATCATCCCCGGTAGCGATCCCTGCTCGGGGAATTCGCGCCGGAGCGCCTTGGCATATCATCCTAATGCGGGCACGCCAGACTCGAACGCACAGGGGCGTTGCAAGAAGTAGAGCCACTGTCATAAGCGAAATGAACAAGCCGATTTTAAACGACGCCGGGTCATAGACAAATTCCACAGTGTGAGTTCCTGGCGTGAGCTCAACACCACGAAATAAGTAGTTTGCGCGCAAAATGCGTTCAGGGTGTTTATCGACGTATACTTTCCAGCCAGGATAGAACGCATCCGTTAGTACGAGAATGCCAGGCTCGTTAAGCCGAGCGGTAATCCGAACTTGATCGTTTTGATAAAATTCGATTTTGGCATTACCTCGGAACTCGGCCTCTCGCTCGAGCTGTGTCGGAGCATCGATAATCACCTCCCGGGCTGAATCGAACGCGTCACTCGACAATTGCCGCAACGTGCTAACGGGATCCGGGTCATAAATCGGATGCGAGGCGAGGTAAGTTCGAGGCACGCTGTCCGTCACCTCGTAGATCCGGGAATAATGTTCTGGGAATTCATGAAGCAGTTTGAGGCCTTTAACATCGAGCGAGTGAAACGTGACAACATATTTCACGTTCAAAGCGCGCAACAGTTTGCCCCTGCGATTCACTGCTAAACCATTGATGAAATTCAGGAAATCGGTGTAGCTACGGCGTCCGAGTGCATCTATATCTTGGAAATACTCGAATCCGTACATTAAACCCGCGTTAGGCAAAAGATTGTTTAGCACTACTTCTGTACCCTTTTCGTACGATGGTTGACCCGTCACACTGACAAAGCTTGGATGTAGATTATTCCCAGGCGGATAATAAAACATTCGAGCGTGTGTCGGTGAGTGTTCAAGAATTCGCGGCGCGTCTTGGATTCTATTTTTGTCGCGGAGAAAGTGTAATGGTTTATTCGCTACACTCAGGTCAACAAAGACGATGAGGATTAACAAGATCTGCAACAATCCTGCTCGCAGCAGCTTTAGATGATGCAATAAAAAGACTCCGGCTAGGACTAATGAGATCGCCATTTGCTTTTCCATGCTAAAGAGAATCGCCGCGATGCTTGCTGAGTTTACAATCGCCTGAGACGGCTGAAATGGCTGGATCCAGTGACCAAGTAGAATTGGATTCAAGCGAACAAGCAAATAGATAACAAGCCAGCCCGTTGGTACACCGAGCAGGATAATGAAGGTCGTACGAAGATTGCCGCCGTCAATCAGGGCTCCGACGCCCCTAATTGTTACAATCACGAGGAGTGCGAACGTGATGAAATAGAATTTTTCCGGAAAGCGGATCAAGTGAAATCCAGGAAACCACTTATAGAGTTCCGGATAAACCGGCGTGTAACTTCCAAAGGCACATAATAAAGAGACCGCAATTAATCCGGTAAGGAGCAGCCGTTCTTTGAGCTGTGCGCTAAACAGCCACGAGCAGAAGCCGAATACGGCAATGTTTCCCATGTAGTTGCTGAGCAGAAGAGGAAGCCTATCAGTGATCAATAATCTGACGCCGACGGATAAAGATGTGTCGGGTTCGAGGATCGGAAGGAAAAGGCCAATTAACGCCGATGGGCGCAATGACCAGGCCAAGGCTTCAGGCGCCGGAATTGCTTGATCGCGCCGCGATTGCAAAATCAGTTCAGCCGTGGGAAGTAGTTGAACCATCGCGATTCCCATGACCATCAAACCCGCCGCC
>DATBEY010000155.1:0-5566 GCA_036558765.1 Binatia bacterium
TGGCCATCATGCCATGGGTCAAGATCCCATAAAAACGGGCGCTTTTACTGGCTCCTCGCGGGGATTGGCTCCGTCGTGGTGGGAATTCTCGCCGGCTATTCCTGGTCGGGCGATAGCGCTTCCGTTGTTACGATCGTCGAGGAACAGCTCTCGCAATCCGAGTCACAGGTCAGGAGCCTCGATAGGCGTGTACAAGCGCGCGAAGAGAAGCTTGGCGTTGATAGCAGCCCACGGCGACGGCGAAAAGCCTGGTCTCGCGTCTAAATATTTATCTACAGGGGAAGACCAGATCCAAATGATGAGGATTATTCTTGCGCTTTGCGTAATGTTTCTGTTGAGTCCGGGGGCCATCGCTCAAGAGCTGAAGCCGATCAAAATCGGCTATCCAGCGATCTCGTATAATCAGATTCACATTTGGGTGGCTAAGGAAGCGGGCTTATTCAAGAAATACGGTTTGGATGCCGAAATTATCTTCTTCCGCGGCGGCCAGACGGCGACACAGGCATTGGTCGCCGGTGATCCGCCGATCGTCAATATCGGGACAGTCGTTCAAGCAGGCCTACAGGGGCATGACGTTGTCCTCATCGCCTCGTCGGAAAATAGTTATAATTATTCGGTTGTCGCGCGGCCGAACATAATGAAGCTCGAGCAACTCAAGGGGAAACGGCTCGGCGTCAGCGGCTTTGGCTCCGCATCCCACAATGCATCGCTTATCCTGTTTAAAAAGTTCAATCTGGAGCCCAATAAAGATGTTACGCTGGTGGTTGCGGGTCCGACCAACGATCGCTTGACCGCGGTCGAAGCCGGGCGAATCGATGCGACCGTGTTGACAGCCTCAGAGTTGCCGAGGGCGCGGAAGCAAGGCCTGGTGGAGGTTTACGATATGGCCGATATGGGCATTGAAGTGCAAGGCAACGGCTTCGCGACCTCTCGATCGTTTATCAAGAGCCAGCGTGATACCGTGCTGAGCGCGCTGAAAGGTTATGTGGAAGCGATCTACTATATCAATCGCAACCGTGATGAGAGTCGGAAAATAATCGCTAAATACTTGCGTCTCTCCGATGCCGAAGTTCTGGACGCAACCTACAACGCGTTTGTTAAAACCGTATCAAAAAAGCCTTATCCAACGCTTAAGGGAATTCAATTTTTGCTTGACGAAGTAGCGGGCAAGTTGCCGAACGCTAAGACCGCCAAGCCGGAACAGTTCGTTGATCTTTCTTTGCTGCAGCAATTGGAAAAGGAAGGTTTCTTTTCTGAGATGGCCAAACGCTATCCGTAATCGAAGGGAGAAAAACTATGAACTTGAAAATTGGCGCGCGTTTTCCCGATATAGAACTGCCGGACCAGGACGGGCAGCAGGTAAGCCTTTCGGCTCTCGTTGGAAAGTTTCCGTTTATTCTTTCTTTTTACCGCGGCTACTGGTGAGGAAAGTGCCAGGTGCAGTTGCGCCATTATGTTGAACTGCAAGAAGAGCTCGCGATTAACTATTGCAAGCTTGCGGTCGTCAGTGTGGATTCGCCGGAAGTGAACGACGCGTTTCGTACCGGGCTGCGGGCGAGTTTTCCTTTCCTCAGCGATCAGGAACGCAAAGTGGTCAAGCTGCTTGACATGACCGAAACATCCAAGAGCCGCGGTGTCACTGCGATGCCATACACGTTTTCGCTCATGCCCGATCTCACCATCCATAATATTTATTGTGGATACTGGTATCTCGGTCGCCCTACCTTGGACGAGTTGAGAATGGATCTACGGGCCATGCTCAAAATCGTGCGACCGGATTTCCAGGGTCCTGTGGGTTAACGCTGTTGGAATTTGTGAAGGTTGCAAGCGGAAAACCGAACCGGTAAGCTTTTTTGCATGATCACCCCGGACCAAATCAAAGAGTTCTTGGGAAAGTCGTTACCGATATCGGTTTGCGAGACTCAGGACCTGACCGGTGGCGGCGACCACTGGCAACTGATCGTTGTGTCGCCGGCTTTCGAGGGCAAAGGGTTGCTCGAGCAGCATCGACTTGTGAACGAAGCATTGAAAGAGCCGATGAACGACCAGCGAATACATGCCCTAGCGTTAAAAACTTTCAGCCCGTCACAATGGGAAAAGCTCGGTTCCTGATAACGAACAAAAAGGAGAAACTCATGGCAGATGACGTGCTCAATAAAATCGATGAAAAGGTGAAGAACAACAAAGTCATGTTGTATATGAAGGGGACGCCCGATTTCCCGCAGTGTGGTTTTTCTGCGCATACGGTTGAGATCCTCAGGTCCTATGGCGTTCCGTTTGCCACGGAGGATGTCCTTGCCGATGCGTCGGTACGGGAAGGCATCAAGAGATATTCAAATTGGCCGACCATCCCGCAGGTCTATATCGACGGCAAGTTCGTCGGAGGCTGTGACATCGTCCACGAACTTCACGAACGCGGCGAGCTTGAGCCGATGCTCAAGTCAGCTCTCGGCAAATAAGTGCCATTAAGATTTAGCTTTGGCGCTCGTCTAACCCATCGTAGGTAAAGACCCATGAAAAACAAGTTTTTCATGCTCTTTGTCGTTCTTACGCTGGCCTGGACGAGCGCTTGCGCTAGTCTTGGCCGTCTAAGTCCGGCGTACACTAGCTTCGATCACGGGCGGACGTTGTTTAACCAAGGCCGATTCGATGAGGCGATACCGTACTTGGAGGACGCAACGCGCGACGATCCCGAATTTGCTCAAGCTTACCTTTACCTTGGACGCGCTTACATCAGCCAAAGTCGATGGCGCGCGGCGATTCAGCCTCTGCGCGCCGCCTTTCGGCTTGCGCCCAGAGAATCGCAACAGGAAATCATGAATCTTTTGCTTGATGCCATGTTTGCCGCAGCTTTGAATGATTTTGATCTCGGCGGTCAACGCCGTCCGCCGGCGCGCTTTAACAGTACCCTGTAAACAAAAAACTTCTTCTTTTCCCTCTCACGCTGTGATGTCAGCTTGACGGATTGAGCCAGCATCCATAAGATCCTCACGATCTACCCTGGGAGTTCTAATGTTTCCCACATGTGTGGTTTTAATATTTTTTCTTCTCACAGCGGCCCCCGCGTCGGCTCAGTTCGATAAAGTTTTGAAAGGCTTGGGGGGTTTTTCCGGCGGTAGTGGGTTGAGCGATGCGAAGATCGGCTCCGGTCTTCAGGAAGCATTGAAAGTGGGCACCGAAAACGCAGTGGTGCAGACGGGCACTGTGGACGGGTTTTTGAAAAATCAAGCGATTAAGATACTGATGCCCAAGTCACTGCAGACGATTGAAAAGCCTCTGCGGTTTGTCGGCTACGGTCCGCAGATCGATGAGTTCGTCGTCGGTATGAATCGTGCGGCGGAAAAGGCCGTGCCTTTTGCCAAGGATATCTTTTGGGAGGCGATTGGCGCGATGACGTTCGACGATGCCCGCAGGATTCTCGATGGAAGCGACACCGCGGCCACCGACTATTTCAAGGGCAAGACTTCAAAAAAGCTGCAAGCGGCATTCCTGCCGAACGTGAAAGATGTCATGGATCAGGTGGGTGTCAACCGGCAGTACAATGAACTGATCGGAAAATATAAGGACGTACCGTTCTCGAAAAATATCGCATTCGACGTAAACCAATACGTCACAGAAAAGACAACCGACGGCCTGTTTTTCGTTGTCGGGCAAGAGGAGAAAAAAATCAGGACGAACCCGTCGGCGCGGGTTACGGACCTCTTAAAAGAGGTCTTCAGCAAAAAATAATTTGCGACTGGGCCGCGCGCGACTTATCGCTCAGGATAACTCACTCGCTTTTCAGCGAGTGAATTAATTTGACAGGGATGCCATCAATCGGCCGAAGCCGGTCACGCTTTGTTTGACCTTGGCCATTTTGAGCGCATGCCAGATATAGGCCTGGCAGCTGGTCACGACGGGTTTGCCGATTTCGCGCTCGAGCAAATCAACGTCGGTGATTGTCGGCCAGCGCGGGCAGGGAACGAAGACGCCATCGGCTTCGGACGCTTGTTCGTAGAGTCGCTTGGCAATTTTGTATGCGGCGTGTACGTCCATGTCCGTCAGATCAGCATTTTTTCTAATACCGTAACCCTGGATTTTCAGCACTTTAAGCCCAGAAGCTTCGAGAAAGGCTTTCATGCGCTGGTTAAGCGCATCTTCGTGCGGCGTCGCGACCACTAGCTTCTTGATGTTCAATGATTTTAGAGCTTCGACTTCGCCGGTGATTCCCGGCGCAACCGGAATGCCGAACTTCGCGGTGAGCTTTCTGCTCATTTCGATGTCGCTACCGTGGCCGAGCTTGGTAAACAGAGGGGAACCGCCAATGATGATCGAATCGCATTTATTGTCGACGAGATCCGCTGTCGCTTCCTCGATGCGCTGTAGTTGGCGCTCGAAATCGGCGTCGACGAGCTGCCGGATCGTGCCGGTGCTGTTCAAGATCATAAATCCTTCCGGCAGCATTTTGTAAAATTCATAAACCAAAGTATCGCCACGCGATGGGGCGACGTGACCAATTTTTGCCCGCCAGCCGTACATTCTTCTATCCTCCTCTGGACTTCATGCCAGCGCCGTCGTTTTGAGCTATGCCCAATGCAGGCGCCAATTTTCGTTCAAAACGTTCCAACCGTTACAGTCTTTTAAGTCGTTGCGGCAAGAACAAAGAGCCGATCAATGATTCAGCCAGGCGCCGTTTACGTGAATCGTTTGTCCCGTAATGTACTTGTTCTCATCGAGAACGAGGAAGAGCGCGGTGCTGGCGATCTCCTCCGGTGTGCCCGGGCGGCCCATTGGAATTTTCGCGACTTCGGCGGCCCAGGCCTCGTCGGAGTAATGGCCGCGGACTCGCAGTGTTTCGATTCTGCCCGGCGCAATGGCGTTGATGTTGAGTCCGTCTTGGACGTGTTCGAGTGCCAATGATTTGGTGAACGCTGCGACACCGGCTTTCGCCGCGGCATAACTGGAGCGGGTGGCATTGCCGGTAAAACCATAGATCGAAGAAATATTGACAATCTTGCCGTAACGCTGCTTGACCATCGCGGGCAAGACCGCCTGGGAACAGAGAAACACGGATTTCAAGTTCATATCGACAACCCGGTCCCAATCGGCGGCGTTCATGTCGATCACCGCCTTGCGCTCCGCGCCGCCGGCTACATTGACCACGATATCAACACGCCCCCAGCGGCTTAATGTTGCCGTGACGAGCTCGGTCACGGCGTGTTTGTTCGTCACGTCAGCGACATGGGGCATGGCGTTTTCGCCGACCGCAATCCGATGCGCGCAGCGCTCGGCCGCTGAGCCATCGATGTCGACGATTGCGACTTTGGCGCCTTCGCGGGAAAATCTTTGCGCAATGGCTGCGCCGATGCCACCGCCACCGCCGGTTACGATCGCTGCTTTATCGTCGAGTGCTCTCATGTCGTCCTATTTGTCTGCCAAGTACTCGAACAGTTCTTCGAGCTGCTGAATCCGACGAACCTTGGGATGATCGAAGGCCTGGTTGTAAGAACGATGAGGCATGAAAACGACGGCTTCCGTTTCGCTCGCGACATCATGGCAATTCTCATGACGATCATCGACGAAAAGT
>DATBEY010000156.1:0-4880 GCA_036558765.1 Binatia bacterium
ATCAGCATCGTGAAACCAGGCATCACGACGGCTGACGTGGTCAAGCTTTGGCCGAAAGCGGAGGAGTTCGGCTTCGCAAACGAGGAAGCGGCTTTCGCGTTGCAATACGGCCACGGTGTTGGATTATCCATTTGGGAAAAGCCGATTTTCAGCCGCCTGGTTTCGCTCGACCATCCTGAGGTCATCGAAGAAGGGATGGTATTCGCACTGGAAACCTATTGGCCGGCGTCAGATGGTTGGTCGGCTGCAAGGCTCGAGGAAGAACTGGTGGTGACCAAAGACGGGTGTGAAATCATCACGCGATTTCCCTCTGAAAAGTTGCTCGTGGCCGGCACACATTATTTCACCACCGGCGGGGAACTCTCGACGACACGCGAAACGCAGTCGAATCTGAATAATCCCGGAGCGCTGGACCGGGTAAAAAAATAAAATATAGACCTTTGAGGTGACCGCGGTTGCCTCATGCATTTCGACAACAATCCCTCCATGCCGACTCACATCATCATGCCTGCCCTAGGCGTGGCGCAACAAACCGGTACCTTGCTCAAATGGCTCAAGAAGGAAGGTCAGTCGGTTGCCAAAGGCGAACCGGTCATGGAGATCGAGACCGACAAAGCGACGGTCGAAATCGAAGCTCCGGCAAGCGGTATTTTGACTCAAGTGATCGCGCAACCCGGCGACGAAGTGCCGGTGGGAACTCGGATTGCACTGATTCTTGCTCCCGGCGAGAGCGCGAGCGCAGCGACGCTCGAAAGCGGTTCGCGGGTCCAGTCCGGCACAGACTCTAATCCCTTCGCAAAGCGCAAGGAAAAAAGCCCCGGCGGCAAAAAAGCAGCAGCATCGAGCGCGCCCTCTCTCCGTCAGCAAGAGAGTAGGGGTGATAGTCATTTCACGGCATCCAGCCCAGGCGGGACGACAAAAATATCAGGGCCAGTGACCGCCGGCCGCATTCTCGCGTCGCCGGCGGCCAAAAGAATTGCCCGAGAAAGAGGTGTCCGGCTGGCGACGCTGAAAGGCAGCGGTCCCGACGGCAGCATTTTGGTGCGCGATGTGCTTCAGCCTAAAGCCAGTGAACCCCCTCGGCCGAATGATGTTTCTGCGGCCAGCGAGCCGGTGCCTCTGAGTACGATGCGCCGCATTGTCGGTGAGCGCATGCTACAAAGTAAGCTGAGCGCGCCGCACTTTTACATCAGCATGGAAATCGACATGAGCGCCATCGGTAAACTGCGCAGGGAATGGCGCCAGCGCGGAGATGAAGTGATCCCGTCGATCAATGATTTTATCCTGCTAGCATGTGCCCGTGCGCTCAAGCAGTTTCCTTCGGTCAATTCCAGCTATGACGGACAGGGAATAGTATTCAACAAAAATATCAATCTCGGTCTGGCGGTCGCCCTCGAAGAAGGATTAGTGGTACCCGTCATTCGTGACGCCGACCAGTTGACGTTGCTCGAACTAACCGCCCGAACTCGTGATCTCATCGATAAGGCACAGAAAAAGAAACTTTTTCCGATGGAATACGATGGCGGCACCTTTACAGTTTCCAATCTCGGGATGCTCGGCGTTGATAGTTTCGTCGCCATCATTAACCCACCACAATGCGCGATCTTGGCCACGGGGCGCATTGCACCGCGAGTCGTGGCGGAGGAGGACATGCTGGCGATCAGATCGATGATGACCGCCACACTCTCTGCCGATCATCGCATCATCGACGGAGCGGTGGGCGCGCGCTTTCTTCAACGTATCAAAAAAGTGCTCGAAGAGGCTTCCGTGTAATTCCTCCATGGGCAAAATCGTTATCCGAAATCTCACTAAGACTTATAGCGGTGGGGCGGTGGTGGCATTGCAGGATATCGACCTCGACATCGCTGCGAATGAAAGCGTGTGCGTTTTGGGCCCGAGCGGCTGCGGCAAAACAACGTTGCTGAGAATTGTCGATTCTCTTATCGGCCGCGACCGCGGCGATGTGCTGATCGATGAAGAGCCGGTAAGCCGGCCGCGACCGGACGTTGCCGTGGTGTTTCAACACTTCGGGCTGTTTCCCTGGAAGCGGCTGGACGAGAATATCGCCTATGGCCTGGAGCTCCGAGGCAAGACGCGCGACGATATTGCGGCCACGGTGGAGCGTTACGTCACGCTCATCGGTCTCAAAGGCTTTGAAAAATCATATCCCCACCAACTTTCCGGCGGCATGCAGCAGCGCGCCGGTCTGGCTCGCGCCATGGCGATCAACCCTTCTGTGCTGCTCATGGACGAACCTTTCGGTGCGCTCGATGCGCAAACCAGAGAGTTGATGCAGGAAGAGCTGCTGCGCATCCTGGAAACCGAACGCAAGACGATGATCTTTGTCACTCACAGCATCGATGAAGCGATTGTGCTGGGGGACCGTATCGTGGTGATGTCGTGCCGGCCAGGCCGCGTTCGACAGATTTTTCCCGTCGAAATTCCGCGACCGCGAAAAATCCTAAGCGTGAGAGCTCATCCGCGCTATATCGAGCTTAGAAACGCGATCTGGGAAATGCTCAAATCGGAGCAGGAACCGATTTCTTCAAGCGAGGCGTAGCATGACCCGGCGCAGTAAAGTGCGTTTGCTTTCCCTGGTCGTTGTGCTCGGGTTATGGGAATACTATGGCCGGCGTGTGAATCCGATCCTGTTCACTTACCCGCTTGCGATCTTTCGCGCTTTTATCGAACTGGTGCTTTCAGGCGAGCTGCAAAGCTACATGAGAGACAGCCTGCTGGTTTTACTCTATGCGTCAGTCCTCTCGGTCATCGTCGGAGTCTTCTTCGGCGTAGTCATGGGACGCTACGCTCTGGTGGAGTGGGCAACGGATATTTACGTTAACGCTCTGTATTCCATGCCAATGGTCGCGATGGTGCCGCTGATCGTCCTATGGTTTGGTTTCAAAGTACCGGCCAAAGTCATTATTGTTTTTCTCTTCATGGTTTTTCCGATTCTGATCAATACCTATCAGGGCGTAAAAGACGTCGATCGCAATCTTCAGGAAGTCGCCCGCTCGTTCTGTTCGAGTGAAGCGCAGCTCTGGCGTCATCTGATTATTCCGTCAGCATTACCATTTATCGTCGTCGGCATTCGGCTGGCCATCGGCCGTGGGCTGGTGGGGATGATCGTTGCGGAGTTCTATACATCGATTACGGGCCTAGGCTATATGATCGTGCGCTACGCGAACGCTTTCGAGACCGATAAGCTCTTTGTCCCGATTGTCGTGGTTATGGTATTAGGAGTTGGGCTCATGTCGCTCGCGAAGTGGTGCGAAAGACGGATCGCGCCCTGGAGAAATTTTGACGAACGGGAATAAAAGGAGGCTCCGATGAAAAAAAGCATTCTGCTTTTAGCACTCGCTTGGGTCTGGCTCTGCAATAGCCCGCTGCACGCGCAAACCAAGCACAAGGTCGTTTTTGGTGTGCCGGTGACGCCGCCGAACGTCGTTCATATTCCGCCCTATATCGCCAAAGAACTGGGATTTTTCGCGGAAAATAATATCGATGCGGAGTTTGTCACTTTCGAGGGCGGCACGCAGACTCTGCGCGGCAGTGTGGCGGGTGGTCTGGATATCACCGGTACAAGCTCCGATCCGGCGATCATTGCAGCGGCAAAGGGGGCCGGCACGAAAGTGCTCGGAAGCTACTCCCACAAGCTTTCGCAATCGATGTTGGTGCAAGCTGATATCAAAAGCTGCAAGGATTTGAAGGGCCGTAAAATCGGCATCCAAGAAGTCGGCGCATTCAACGAAGTAATGAGCCGAGCCGTGCTAGCAACTTGCGGCCTAACGCCCAAGGACGTTCAGTACGTGCCGGTAAGCACGAAGGGCCGCGTGCCGGGGCTGTTAACCAATCAAATCGACACGGCGATTCTGCACGTCGACCAGGCGATCGCGGCAAAAAAGAAGAAACCGGACCTAAACATTTTGGTCAATCTCTGGGAGCCGTTACCTAAATGGCTCTACGCCGCTTACATCGCGCCGGAAAAGGAAATTGCCAGCAATCGCCAGCTCTACATCGACCTGATGGCGGCGCTGATCAAGGCCAACCGCTACATTTATAATAACAAAGCAAAAGTCGTTGAGATCGCCGCGAAATATACGCAGCAGGATAGCGATACGGTGGCGCAAACCTATGACATTTTGGCCAATGCCGGAGCGTGGCCCGTGAACGATGGCTTGCCAAAGGATATGGTGGAGTGGACCATCAACAAGCAAGTCGAATTGGGCACGATCAAATCTGAAGATAAGCCGAGCTACGAAAAACTGGTCGATGTATCAATCGTCCAAGCCGCTTTGACAAAAGCTGGAGGCCGCCTGAAAGGCGACAAACGCTGGGATTAAAAGGACAAAACTTGATGAAGCAGCAGAGAGGGCAAGAATTTTCTTGCCCTCGTTTTCTATGGCCAAACGCGATCAAGAAAATGAACCAGAGTCATCGGCTAGTGAAGCGGATTCGCCGTTCGGCGCACCCGTCACCATTGCGCTAAGCGACAGCATCGATCTTCATCCGTTTCAGCCTCGCGATATTCCGAGTGTCGTCGAACAATATCTGGAACAATGCATGCGATCCGGATTAACTGAAGTCCGGTTGATTCACGGCAAAGGCAAGGGAATTCAGCGGAACATCGTGCGCTCTCTCTTGAGCAAGCACCCGGCGGTGCGCTCGTTCAGAAACGCGCCGACCGAGGCGGGAAGCTGGGGATCCACGATAGTCGTACTGGAACAACCGAGCTAGGCAGCGGCGAATGGATCCTGGCCTTTTGACTTTAACAGATAATAAAGTGTGATTGTCACGCCGATGGTAATAAAGCTGTCGGCCAGATTGAAGGCCGGCCAGTGATAATTCGACCAATAGACATCCAAAAAATCGATGACCTC
>DATBEY010000157.1:0-10954 GCA_036558765.1 Binatia bacterium
CAGTCCTCAGCACTCATTACGCGTTACTTAAATTAAGGGTTTGAGAGCTTTGCCGACAGCTTTTCCGCAAGGCTCGCCATCACGCATTTGCACATGGCCGCGCACCACCGTGAGCACCGGCATGCCTTTGACTTTCCAGCCATGCCAAGGCGAAGGTTTGTTTTTGCTATGAAGCTTGTTGACGTCGATGCTCCCTTCCTTATCCATGTCGACGACGGTGATGTCGCCGTCGGAGCCGAGCCGGATCGAACCTTTTTTAGGATAGACCTGCCAAACTTTTGCGGGATTCTCGGCAGCGACTTTGACGTATTGATTGAGAGTCAGCCGGCCTTTGTTCACTTCGGTCAAGATCAGCGGTACGCCGGTTTCCACTCCGCAGAATCCCGAGATGCAGTCCCAGATCGCTGGTTTGGTGAGCTTGCCGTAGAGATCGGAGCCTTTCTCATCGAGTGTGTGGGGCGAGTGATCGGTGGCCAGCATATCGACGTAGCCTTCGCGCAATCCTTGCCAGAGGACTTCGGCGTGATCCTTGGTTCGCACTGGCGGATTCATCTTGAGCAGTGATCCGACAGTGTCCATATCGTTCGGCTCTCGCAGTAAATAGTGCGGGCCGGTTTCTGCCGTAACCCTCAAGCCGCGCGCCTTGGCATCGCGCACCATATAAGCTGCTTGTTTAGAGCTCATGTGAAAAACGTGCAGCTTGGTACCGAACGTCTCGGCAAAAAAGAGTGCGTGATGCACCGATTCGGCTTCGCAGATATCCGGACGAGAGGCTTCCCAGTAGCGGGCGTCGTTTTTGTTCTCCTGCTTCAGCTTGTTCGTGCAATAGGCCATGATCTGGCGGTTTTCGGCGTGAATGCCGAGCGGCAGTTTTGATTGAGCGATGTAGTCGAAGGCTTCCATGCACATGCCGTCATCGGGGAAGGGCAGATTGCCAATGGTTTCACCGAAAAAGATTTTATAGCCAATCACGCCGGCTGCGGCCATCGGCAGAATATCCTTGGTATTGGTTTGCACCACGACGCCGGTGATCCCGAAATCCACCAATGACTTGGCTTCGCCGAGCTCTTTCTTGACTTTTACCTGTTCGGCATCGGCGGTCGGCGGAACCGTGTTGGGCATGTCGACCACGGTCGTAATGCCGCCGCATACGGCCGCGGTGGAGCCGGTGGCGAAATCTTCTTTATGGGTCATGCCGGGCTCCCGGAAATGGACATGTCCGTCGAAGAGCCCCGGTAAAATGTGTTTCCCTTTGACGTCAATTTCCTCTTTGCCTTGGGGCAATGAATCGTCCGCGCCGATCGCGACAATGACCTCGTTGCTGATCGCCACTCCGCCTTTGAAAGTCGCGTCGGGTGTGACCACCCAGCCATTTTTGATGACTAAATCTGCTGCCATGATTTTTCCTTTCTGCTCTGTTTTTTGTTTTGAGAGTTGCTCGGTATTCGGCGGCCGCGTATCGCCTGGCGCTGCCTGAGATCGGCCATGACGTTCCTTTGTCCGGCCTGAATGTGATTCCGGAGCACGGCGACGGCTTCGGCCGGATCGCGTCGCTCCATCGCCTCCAGTAATCGTAAATGTTCCTGGTGCGCGGTCAACCCGCGGGCAGGATCGTAAAGCCCATCGGTGCGGCGCTTGAGCACGATCCGCTCGAAGACATGACGCAGCATGTTCTTCAGTGTCTGATTACCGGCGAGCTCGGCGATCGAGAGGTGCACGTCCTGATCGTAAACCAGCCGTTCGCGCGTGAATCGGTTTTGGACGTCGCGCCCGTAGGAATTGATTTTAGCGCGCAGGCGCGCGAGGGCCGTGTCGGTGAGATGGGCAATCGCTTTTTCCACGGCGAATGCTTCCAGCGCCTCGCGAAGCTCGTACAGCTCTTCGGCCTCTTGCATTCTAATTTCTTTGCAGGTAAAACCCCGATTCGGTAGAAAGGAGACGTATCCTTCCTGGACAAGTCTAGTCAAGGCTTCGCGTACCGGAGTCCGACTTACGCCGAGACGTTCACTCAGCTGCTGGTGATGCAGTTTCTGTCCCGGCAAAATCTCGTTGCAAAGAATCAGGGTTTTGATTTGGTTGTAAACGCGGGCTGAGAGGTTTTCTACGGCGCGCGTTTTTAATTTTCGTTTTTTCAGCGAATCCGCCACACCGAGTTTTTTTGTATGCAAAACTTTATGCAACGTTGCGGAACCTATCCGATCCGCAAAGTGATGTCAACGTAGGTTAGTCATGCTTGCAAAAACAATTGGAAATGATAAGGAGTCATGCGATTTGAACGGCGCACGGGTGACTTGGACATCTCTCGAAAAACCATTTCCGGCGTAAACGCCGAACAACTTTTCAAGGAGGCTATGTGGCACAGACGAAGTTACAGGCGATCGGCTTGCGGCACGAATACTATCAACCGCGAACAGGCGGTCGGCTGCTGGCGCTGGATCAAGTGAATCTCGAGGTTCACGACGGCGAGTTCGTGACCATCGTCGGTCCGAGCGGTTGCGGCAAGACCACCTTTATCAATCTCTGCGACGGATTGCTCAAGCCAACAGCCGGACAAATAATCATCGACGGCAAGCCGGTGACGGGTCCTGGGATCGATCGCGGCATGGTGTTTCAGGATTCCTGCCTGATGCCTTGGCGAACCGTCTTCAAGAACGTGATCTTCGGTCTTGAATGTCAAGGTCTCGATAACGGCGAAGGCGAGGCGCGTGCACGCAATTTTATCAAACTCGTGGGATTGCAGGGATTCGAAGATCATTTTCCCCATGAGCTTTCCGGTGGGATGCAGCAGCGCTGTAACCTGGCGCGAGCGTTGACCGTCGATCCCAAGATTTTGATCATGGATGAGCCGTTCGCCGCGCTTGACGCGCAAACGCGCGAGATCATGCAGGCGGAGCTTTTGCGGATCTGGCGCGAGTCGGGAAAGACCGTGCTCTTTATTACGCATCAAATCAACGAAGCGATTTTTCTCGCCGATCGGGTCATTGTTTTCGGCGCGCGTCCGGGTAGAGTAAAAAAGATGCTTCCCATCGACCTGCCGCGCCCAAGGGATCTATCGATCAAACGCGATCCAAGATTTCTGGAGTATGAAGATCAGCTTTGGACCTTGATTGAGGAAGAAGTGAAGAAGACGATGATCGCCGATCAAGTCGTCCACAACATAAACGCCTAACATTAGACAGGGCTGGATATGGGGAATCGTGTCAGTTCCCAATCCCTGATCCTCGTAGGCTGCACCCTCTTTGTACTGTATCTCGCTGGAGTTCCACTCCTGATGCTGCTTTACGGCAGTATCAGGAGTGCACCCATTGGGGAACCCGGCGCCACCTACACGATTCAAAACTACGTCAAGGCTTACTTCGACAAGGAGTTCTACCTACTCCTGCTCAATTCGGTTTACTATGCACTCGGCACCTGCACTTTGACTTTTTTGATCGGCACCTTTCTCGCCTGGGTGAGCGAACGCACCAATACGCCGTTTAAAAAGCTGTTCGTGGTGATGTCGCTGATCCCGTTCATTATCCCGGGTATTCTCAGCACCATTTCCTGGATACTTCTGCTCAGCCCGAAAATTGGTTTGATCAACATCGTCGTCAGAGACCTTCTGGGTCTCAATTCGGCGCCGTTCAACGTCTATTCCATGTGGGGCATGATCTGGGCCGAGTCGATCCACCTTTATCCTTTGGTCTTTCTTTTGATGTCCGCGGCATTTCGCAATATGGATACTTCGCTGGAAGAGGCGGCACTCGCGTCAGGCTCGAGTACTTTTCAAACATTTTGGCACGTGACGCTGCCGCTCATGCGTCCGGCAATGTTTAGCTTGCTCTTGATCAACTTTGTCCGCGGCATCGAAGCTTTCGAAGTGCCGGCGCTGATCGGCGTGCCGGCGAAAATTTCTGTGTTCACCACCAAAATCTTTCTAGCGATTCATCAGTTTCCTTCTGATTTTGGCTTGGCCGGCGCCTACGCCGTGACCCTATTGGCGATCAGTTCGGTCGGTGTTCTGCTATACGGTAAACTGACGCGCAAAGAAGAGCGTTACGCAACGGTGACCGGCAAAGGATATCGCCCGCGTGTGATCGACTTGGGCAGTTGGAAGTATCTGACCCTCGGCATTTCGTTCCTGATTTTTCTTCTGGCCGTCATCTTACCGGTGTTCGTATTGCTCTGGTCATCCTTTATACCGTACTACGGTGTGCCGTCGCGGGAGCTGATGGCCAAAATGACCTGGGCCAATTATCAATATATTATCAACTATCCTCTGGCGCTGACGGCATTCAAAAATAGTTTCTATCTGTCGGTGGGGTCGGCGACCTTGGTCATGCTGCTGACTTCGGTGATCGCCTGGATCACCGTCAAATCGCGTCTGCCAGGCAGAGCCTTGCTCGACAACATGACCTTTATTCCGATCGCGATGCCCGGTATCGTGCTTGGTGTCAGCTTGATCTGGGTTTATTTGACTTTGCCGATCCCAATTTACGGAACGATTTGGGTATTGCTGCTCGCATACCTCACGAAGTTCATGCCGTACGGAATTCGCGCCGCTTCGGCGTCGATGATTCAAATCAACAAAGAGTTGGAGGAAGCTTCACTCACGGCCGGCGGCACCTGGTTTCAGACGTTCCGCAGAGTCGTGCTTCCTTTGTTGATGCCCGGGTTTACGGCCGGCTGGATTTACATCAGCATCATCGCTTTGAGAGAGCTCTCGACTTCGATTTTGCTTTATTCGTACAACAGCACGGTGCTGTCGATCATGGCGTTCGATCTTTGGGAAGGCGGTCAGTACACCTATGTCTGCGCGCTCGGAGTGTTGATGGTGCTGTTACTAATCGCAATGGCGTTCACCGCGCGAAAGCTCGGGGCGAGAATCGGTATCGCGGAATAATCGGTTGCAAGATTCAGGTTTGGACGCTCGCGGCGGCCCGGATCCAAGACCGTTCGGAGGAGAGATGGCGGAAACACGAGAGATGGTACAGATCGAAGCGTTGGAAAAATATTTCGGCGAAGACAAGGAGCGCGTTCACGTGCTCAAAGGCGTCACCCTGAATATTCCCGAGGGATCGCTTTATACGTTTCTTGGTCCCAGTGGTTGTGGCAAAACGACGACGCTGCGGTGCGTCGCGGGTTTGGAGCGGCCCGATGGCGGCAAAATCAGCATTGCCGGGCACACGGTGTTCGCTTCGGGCGAGCGGGTGTATGTGCCGACCAACAAACGACCGATCGGAATGGTATTTCAATCCTACGCGATCTGGCCGCACATGACCGTCGCGGAGAACGTCGCGTACCCGTTGACCATCCACCGACGGCCCAAGGATGAAATCAAGCGCAAAGTCTCGGATGTTTTGAAAATCGTCGGCTTGGATGGCTTGGAAGATCGCCCGGCTCCGAAGCTTTCCGGCGGGCAGCAGCAGCGCGTCGCGTTTGCGCGCGCTCTCGTCAATGAGCCGAAGGTGATGCTCCTCGACGAGCCGCTCAGCAACCTCGACGCGAAACTGCGCGTGCAAATGCGTTCCGAAATCAAGTCGCTGCAGCGCCGCACTCACATCACGACAATTTTCGTCACCCACGATCAGGCTGAGGCGCTCGCGATTTCGGATCAGATCGCGGTCATGCACGCCGGCGTGCTGATTGAAGTCGGCTCTCCTCATCAGCTATACACCCGGCCGAAACGCAGATTTACCGCCACCTTTCTTGGATTGACCAACCTGATCGAAGGCAAAGTCGTCGAGATCGACGGCGACGCAAAGCCGGGAAAGATGGAAACCAAAAAAGGAATTTTGAGCTTTATTCCCTCGACCACGCTGAAAAAGAACCAGCCAGCGGTGATCTCGATCCGGCCGGAAAACATTCCATTGTATAAGGAGCGGCCGCAAGGATTGGAGAATGTCCTCGAAGGAAAAGTCACCGAAGCGATTTTCATGGGCGATGCGTATCAATGCAAAATTGCCGTCGGCGATGACTTGCTCGCAGTACATACGCATCCGTTCAACGCCGTCCACCTCGGCGACAAAGTTTATCTGCAGTTGGATCCGAGAAGTTGCAACGGTCTTCCGGCGGATGATAGGGAAGGTATTGAGGAATCCATGCTGGGGGACTAGAATCCCTCAAAAGATCTGAAAGGAGACTGTCCACATGACAGCATTAGAGGCCAGGAAGCTGGCCGAAGACGAAATCAAAGCGGGAAAGACTCCCAGATACCACGACTTGCGCGATTGGCTCGAGATTGTCGACAGCATCGGCGAGCTGAAGAGAGTCGATGGCGTTGACTGGAATCTCGAAATGGGCACATTGGCCGAGATTTTCGCTCGGCAATCGAAGACCGGTGTCACGCCGGCGGTTTTGTTCGATAACGTTCCCGGGTATCCGAAAGGATATCGAACTCTCTTCGCGCAAAACGCTTCATTCAAACGGATGGCGTTGAATCTTGGCCTCGACATGAACCTTTCCAATTTGGACCTGGTGCGTGCCTTCCGCCAAAAGCTCGTCACGCATGAAGCGATCAAACACAGAGTCGTCACCAAAGGTCCGGTTCTGGAAAACGTCGACTCGGGTGACAAAGTCGACCTGCTCAAATTTCCCGTTCCTTTCATGCATGAGCTCGACGGCGGTCGTTTTATCGGCACCGCCTGCCTTGTGACAACGCGCGACCCCGACGAGGGTTGGGTAAACTTCGGCGCTTATCGCGGCATGGTGCACGACAAAAACAGCATGGGACTCTACATTTCGCCGGGCAAGCACGGCAGCATTCAGCGCAACAAATATTTCGAGCGCGGCAAACCGTGCCCTGTGATCGTTTCCGTCGGCCAGGACCCGGTGCTCTTCATGGTGTCGGGAAACGAGATCGACTACGGCGTTTCGGAATTCGACTATGCCGGCGGATTGAAGGGCGCGCCGATCGAAGTCATTGAAGGCAAATCCACTGGGCTTCCGTTCGCCGCTAACGCGGAAATCGTCATCGAAGGCTGGATGGACCCGACCGACCGCAAAACAGAGGGTCCGTTCGGGGAATGGACCGGCTATTATGCGAGCTCCAGCCGTCCGGAGCCGGTGATTCGGGTCGAAAACATTTATTATCGTAACGATCCGATTCTCTGCTGCGCACGTCCCGGTCGTCCGCCATCGGATTATTCAATCGCGAAGTGCATGGTAAAAGCCGCGCTGATCTGGGAGCAGGTGGAGAAAGCCGGCGTTCCGGATGTCAAAGGAGTATGGTGTCATGAGGCCGGCGGCGGTCGGCTGCTCAATATCATTTCTATCAAGCAGCGCTATCCCGGTCACGCGCGCCAGGCGATGCTCGCCGCCTCGCAGGTGCATGCGGGCGCATATCTCGGTCGGTACGTCATTGTTGTCGATGAAGACATTGATCCGACCAATACGTTCGATGTGCTTTGGGCGCTTGCCAGCCGTTCCGACCCGGTGGAATCCATCGAGATTCTGCGCCGCTGCTGGAGCGGCCCGCTCGATCCGCGCATTCATCCGAGCAAGAAGGGCTTCAACTCGCGCGCCGTTATCGACGCGTGCCGGCCGTTCGAGTGGATGAAAGACTTCCCACCGGTTGCGGAGTCGTCACCGGAATTACGCGACAAGATTTACAATAAGTGGAAGAAAGTAATCGAAGCATAATCTAGCTCAAATCAGGATCAAAGGGCGACCGTGATGAACGGCCGCCCTTTTTTTTCGGGTCGCAAAAGGGAAGTTTTGACACTCGACGCCTCCTTTGGCGGTGCGAGCAATCCCGGCTGACAGCGCGCGTATCGTGAGTTCCACCACCTTTCGACCGGACCCTATTGAGACATTCTACATTCTAGTGGTCTGCCTACGTTGACACTCCTTGCTACGCGAGGCTATAAGTGAACTATTCCAGCGGAGGTAAAGCCATGGCTAAGCTCAGACACATTGCGTTCATTTCGAAGCAACCGAAAGTGCTCAGCGATTTTTACCAGAAGTATTTCGGTTTCGAGGAATGCAAAGTTTTTCCGAGCGGCTCCAGGATGGTCATCGATCCGCTTTTCAACCTCGCCTTTTTGCAGAGCCGCGGAGATGAAGCGGGAGCGGTCGTCGGAACACATCGCGCAGACGGGGCCGAAGTTGAACGGCAGCCGGGGATTCATCACTACGGCTTTCTCGTCGATGATCTGAACACGGCCGTTGCCAAGCTGCCCGGTAACTTACATCGCGGCGCAAGCCCGCAAGTCTCCGCCGGCGTAGGAGGAGCGGAAGGCGCGCGACCGGCAGAGATGCGCTTTATCGATCCGTGGGGCAATAACGTCGATCTTTCAGCGCGCGGCTTTCTCGGGAGGGAAGAAAAAAAACTTCCCGGCGTGCGCTTGCTCGCCGTGCAGGTGCCGGATCTGGCGGCAGCCTGCGAATTTTATCAGCGGCAGTTCGATCTCGAGCTCGTCGGCTGGACCGATGATGGAACCGTTCGCCTGAGCGATGGAACAGTGACATTGCTGTTGACCAAGTCGCAAGTGCGTCCCAAGAGCGGAGTCCAGTACTTCGGCATTCAGGTTGATAATCTTGCGCGTGCAAAAAAGCGCTTGCAGGATGACGGCGTGAAGTTTTCCGAAGGCGCGGGCGATCAGATCCAGTTCACTGACCCGGAAGGAAATCGAGTTTTCATCTCGGAAACGGGTTGGCTAAGTTAAACCGATTCGTTCTTTAAAAAACCTGCAACACAGCCAAGCGCGTGCGCTCGCTCATGGCGCATGGCGTTTGTTCAATCCCTGGGTGCAGATTGCTGCCTCGAGTGAATTCGTCAATCCGAAGTCCGTCATTCCCGCATGGTTTAAGCGGAAATCCAGGCGAGCCGGAACGCCCATTTTTTGCATGGCTATCGCATGGTCCATGTGTACGCTAACATTTCTCTCGATCCTCGACAAAAGCTTCGGCGGTGACGGATTCAGGAAAATTGCTCTTACCCTCGCGTGACTTCATGCATTCGACCTACTGAATGAGCTGGATCTGCACATCCTTGGGCAGTTGAACGCGACACAAGATTTTCGGCCATAGCTCAAGCGGCGGTGCCTTTACCAGAGATGCATTAAGCGTGACATCGTCAATATCGTCGTGCAAGAAAGCGCGCCGCCCACAATGGCGCGCGTCGCAGGATGCCCGGATTCCGGGGCGACACTCGCGCCAGTGGCAGATGCGGCCGATGTAGTTGCCGGACGGATCTGCCAGAAATATGTCCGCGCCCCTATTTCTACTCTGAGCGTGTCCTTTCAGCTTTCGAGCTGCCGCTGCCAAAGGCGTAAGATCCGCGTCATCATCGACGGTGACCAGCAGATCCGCATCTTTTGGACCCTTTTTGTCGATGGTCAGTGAGCCGATCAGAGCGATGCGCCGGACACCAGGACAAGCGCGGGCGCGCTCGACGAAACGCCGGACTTCCGAGAGCAGATAGTCGCGTACGGTCAGCTGATCGTGCCTCAGGTTCTCTCGCATATACGAGCCAGGTTACTTTTCTGTCCGTGTATCATTCAATACTATCAGGTAGTCTATCGAGTTCGGACATCTCGCCACTCATAATCCATTCGCGCCGGCGCCCTCGTTACTGCTGCCGCAGCCAGAACTGCTAAACTCTGCATCGCGCTTAAACCGATATTGTTTGCATGGCGTTCACATTGGTCGGTTGACGCTTTTGCCGTCGAGGGTGTACTTGTGGCGAAATCGAGATGGGCGTATGCCATAAGCCACTAAATTCAGTTGGCGGAGAATGGAAAACATAGGAGGCGAAATGCGCATAGTGAAAATCAACGAGCTTGAAGAAAAACCGATGGATACGGCGACACCGATCACGGGATGGACAGGTGACGCAGTAAGCCGAACGCGGCAGGCGATTATTGGCGACGGGCAATCGGATAATTTCCGTTGCAACGTCGTCAATTTCCGAGTTGGGGCGACCACCGGCTGGCATGTTCATGATTGCGATCAGATTCTCGTAGTCACTGCAGGGAAAGGAAAGGTCGCGACCGAAAAGGAGGAGCGCGATATCACCATCGGCGATGTCGTGCATATCAAAGCCGGCGAAAAACACTGGCATGGAGCTACGGCAAATTCGCCGATGTCGCACATCACAGTGACGACGGCGGGTAGCACATCGAAGCACTAAGCGCGCGCAAACAGGTCTTGGATTGCACCGCGGAGGCGCAGAGTGCACGGAGTAGAGAATTTTTGATTAACAATATTCCGAACTCTGCGACTTCTGTTTCTCTGTGGTGAGCCGATGCGCCGGAATTACTCCTGGATGCGAGCAAGGCATGCCTGATCCCGTGCTGGCCGAGATGGTCCATTCGCGGACCGAAGCCCAAGAAGTCGTCGCCCAACTTCGCGCGATTCCGGAGCGGGAGCGTTCGCCGTACGAAATTGTCGAGGCCGTTACAACTGTGATCAAGTCCATAAAGGATCGAAAATGAAATTTTCGATTTTCATGATGCCGCTGCACCATCCAACGGAAAATCCGTCGCTGGCGTTTGATCGCGATATTTCTTTGATCCAGTACGCTGAGGAGCTTGGCTATGCTGAGTTTTTCATCGGCGAGCATCACTCGGGCGGCTGGGAAACCATGCCCGCGCCCGAGATGGCGTTGGCCAAGGCGTCCGCCAACGCACAGCGCATCCGTCTCGGCACGTCGGTCATCAGTGTTCCCTTTCATCATCCGTTTCACGTCGCCGAGCGCATGGCGTTTCTCGACCATCTCACGCGTGGCCGCGCGATTCTCGGCGTCGGTCCTTGTGCTCTGGTGACGGACAAGAGTCTTTTTGGACTTGCGACCGAAAAGCTCTATCCAATGATGGCGGAATCGGTCGATATTATCGTGCGCCTGCTCGAATCCGCCGAGCCGATCGACTACGACGGCCAGTTTTGGAAGCTCAAACAGATGCGTCTCCAGCTCCGCTCCTATCAGCAGCCGCGCATGCCCCTGGCAATCGCGTCTTCGGGAAATCCGGTCAGC
>DATBEY010000158.1:0-7047 GCA_036558765.1 Binatia bacterium
TATGGCGACAAAATTGAAATTTGGACTACTGCTACCGCACTTTTGCGAGTACGCCTCTACCGAGCTCTGCATCGAAGGGGCAAAAAAAGCCGAGGCCTACGGTTTTGACTCGGTCTGGGTCAGAGATCATTTGGTCTTTGAACCGCACGGCATGGAGGGCGAGGACAACACTCACATCGAGGGCTTGCTGATCCTCGCGGCGATTTCGTCGGTGTGTAAGAAACTGATCCTCGGCACCGGCACCGTAATCGCCCATCGCCACCCGATTCATTTGGCGCAAAGCATGGCGGGACTGAGCACCATGTGCGAGAACCTGATCATGGGTCTGGGTCTCGGCACGTTTCCCCATGAATTCGAAGCGGCGGGCTACAAAAAAGTGACGTTACAGGATCGCGCCAATATGGCGAAAATCAACGCCGAGCTGTGCCGCCGTTTCTGGTCCGGTGAAAAGATCAGCTACAAAGACGATTACTACGATTTCAAAGACGTGGAATTGAAACCGACGCCCAAAAAACCGATTCCGATCTGGTACGGCGGCGGTACGCCAGCGTCGGTCCGGCGCGCGGCAGAATACTGCGACGGCTGGATGCCCGGCCGCATTCCCACAGCGACATTTAACAAAATGGTCAAATATCTTGAAGAGCAGTGCAAGCTCGCGGGGCGGCCTATGGTCACCACCGGGGCGATCCCGATCACGAGCATCGATAAGCATCGCGACGTCGCGCTCAGCAAAGTGAACGTCAAAGGTCTGATCAACGAAGGCAACACCCCCGCGAAAAAAACCTGGGTGCGACCGGCGTCCGGCACCTTCTCGACCGTCGCGGACATCGAAGGGCTCCTCATGGCGGGCACTCCGGCGGACATCGCTCGCGATACCAAACGATACGAAGACGCCGGCCTCAATCATATCGTTTTCGATTTGCGTTTCCGTTACGCTGATTGGTACCAGCAGGTCGACTTCCTAGGACAAGAAGTTTTACCGGCGGTAAGAGCGTAAACGCCGTTCCGATCATTTCAAACGTTCAGACGTTCCGTGGATCGGGATGATTTGACTGCTTGAACGCTTGGGCGGAACGAGGTGATTGAACACTATTTGGAGTTCTTATGCGTACCGAAAAAGTCAATTTCTACAGCGAAGGCATCAAGCTCAGTGGCGTGCTCTATCTGCCTGACTCGGAGCAGGTAAAACCGTACCCCGGCATCGTTCAAGGCCCTGGCTTTCTCGGCCTCAAGGACGCTAAACACTACATCATGATGTTCGAAAAGCTCTGCGCCGTTGGATACGCGTGTTTGTGCTTCGACTACCGCGGTTGGGGCGACAGCGACGGCGAACAGCGCGGTTGGGTGATGCCGAAATGGCAGGCGGAAGACATCCGCAGCGCGCTCAGCTACCTGGAAACGCGACCGGACATCGATGCGGATCGGCTCGCCACCTATGGCTCCGGCGGCACCGGTGGCGGCAACGCCGTTTATGTCGCGGCGATCGATTCGCGGGTGAAATGCTGCGTCAGTTATCTCGGTGTCAGCAGCGGACGCGAGTGGCTTCATTCCATGAGGCGCGAATACGAATGGGTCGATTACCTGAAGAGCATTGAAGCGGACCGAAAGCAGCGCGCATTGACCGGAAAGGGCGCCATCGTCAGCGCCCGTGAAGGCGGCATTATGGTGCAAACTCCGGAGCGCCAGACAACGACGATAAAAAAAGACGTTGCGGACAAGATTCCCGATGCCATGCCGCTCGCCTGCGCCGAAGCGATTTTGGAATACAGTCCCATCGATGTCGTACACAAAATCTCGCCCCGCGGCGCACTGTTCATTGCGGTCGAAGGCGACGCGGTGACGCCGGAACAGCAATCGTTCGATTTGTACGAGAAAGCGGGCGAGCCCAAGAAACTGGTTTTGTATAGAAAGACCACGCATTACGGGATCTACAACGATTATTTCGAAGATGTCGCAACCAATGTAATCGACTGGTACGATCGTCATTTGAAGTACCACAAGGTTGAAATCACAGAGAAGAACTAGAGATCCGCGGGCTGTCGTCCCGAGTGAATGCGAGGGATCTTTCCGGAAAGATTTCCTCGGTTAACCTCGCTATGACACAGTCTTTTCTGGCTAGGTGGCGCTCGCAAGCAGAACTTAGTATGAGGAGCCAATCATGAACAAAATATCCTTCGGCGTAAGGGTGCCGAATTCCGGGCCGCTCTCGACGATCGAAAACATCGTCGGCGCCGCGAAAGCGGCGGAAGACATGAACTTCGACGCGATCTGGGTGCACGATCATGTGGTCTGGAGCTCCGAAATGCACCGGCATCACATCTCTTCCGGCGCCTTCGAAGCGATTACCGATACGCAAGAAGCCAATTTTTTCGAAGCCACCACGACCCTGTCATACCTCGCCGCAGAGACCAAAAAGATCGTTCTCGGCGTCGCGTGCTTGGTCATGCCCTGCCGCAATCCGGTCTATGCCGCCAAGCAGTATTCCACCCTCGATCATCTCGCGCAGGGACGTTTGCTCGTCGGCGTTGGCTTGGGCTCGAAGGCGACGCGCGAGTCCGACGAGTTCGGCGTCTTCGGTGTCCCCTACGAACGGCGCGGTGATCGCACGGACGAGTACATCGAGGCGATGAAAGCGATTTGGACCCAACCGATCGCTTCCTACAAAGGGGAGTTCATTCAATTCAAAGATGCCGAGGTTTACCCAAAGCCGTTTCAGAAACCCCATCCCCCGGTTTGGATCGGCGGCTGGATGAAACTAGCCGCCAAGCGCGCCGGCAAATATGGCGAAGGTTGGATTCCCGGCTGGCTATCGCCGAAAGAAATGAAAGTCGGCTGCGATATCCTCGCGCAGGCAGCGCGAGAAAAAGGCCGCGATCCGTCCAAAATTACGATTGGAGTAGAAAAGCTTGCGACCATCGCAAAGACACGCGAGGAAGGGCTCAATCTCGCCATGCCGACCCTCAAGACCAGCAGCGAGAGCTATGAGCGGGATATCGATAGCATGCAATTCGCGCTGGACCGTCACATTTTCGGTTCCATCGATGACGTGCGCCGGCGCGTCGATGAGTTTATCGAAAGCGGCGTACAGCATTTTGAGCTGAAGATTATCTACCCGACGATGGATAGCTTGCACCGGCAGATGGAGCTCTGGGCGGAAAATATTCTGCCGAAATATAACTAACCAATACTGGAGTGTTGGAGTAATGGAGTGATGGAGTACTGTCTGATTCAAAAACCCACCCCACTACTCCAATACTCCACCACTCCAATTAAGTTATGAAACTGTCATTTCGATTAAACGACAAAGCGATTGCGCTTGAATGCGAGCCGGCCGATACTCTCGCCGAAGTTCTGCGCAATACGCTCAATCTCAACGGCACCAAAGTTTCCTGTGAAGTGCAGGTTTGCGGTGCCTGTACCGTGCTCGTTGATGGCGTCCCGGTGAGCGCTTGCACTTATCTCGCTTACGAAGCGCGCGATAAGAACGTCACGACTATCGAAGGATTGGAGAAATCAGACGGAACACTGCACCCGTTGCAGCAAGCGTTCATTGACGAATTTGCCTTCCAATGCGGCTATTGCACGCCCGGGATGATCATGTCCGCCAAGGCGCTGCTCGATGAGAATCCCAAGCCGACGCGCGATGAAATCATCCATCACATGGACGGCAATATTTGTCGCTGCACCGGCTATGTGCCGATCGTCGCCGCCATCGAACGCGCCGCCGAGGTTCTGGCCAAGGAGTCGAAAAAGTGAGCGCCGAGAAAAAAACCGACTTTCAGGTGGTCAACCATTCGTTGCCGCGTCGCGACGGTCGCGTGAAAGTGACCGGCAAAGCGCAATACGTCGCCGATCTGAAACTCATCGGCATGGCGTACGCAAAAGTACTGCGTAGCCCCTATGCGCACGCGAAGATTCTATCCATCGACAAGTCTCGCGCCGAGGCTCATCCCGGCGTGCATTGTGTGGTTACCGGTTTCGATCTCGACGGCATCAATCCCTACTACGGCCATGCCGTCAAAGATCATCCACTTCTCGCCATTGACAAAGTTCGCTATGCCGGCGAGCCGGTGGCCGCGGTCGTCGCGATCGATGAGCGAACGGCATTCGAGGCGCTCGAGCTGATCGAGGTTAAATACGAAGAGCTGAAAGCGATCTTCACGCCCGAGGAAGCGGCCGCGAAAGACGCGCCGCTCCTGCATCAGCGACAATTCGAAGCCGGCGCGCTCCGTGGCTTCGAAGGTGAGGTTACCGCGGGCAAAGGCTCGAATATTTGCCAAAGTCACAAAATTCAGTGGGGCGACGTCGACAAGGCCTTCAAAGAAGCGGCGGCCGTAATTGAAGGCGAGTACTATTTTCCCATGACGTACGCCTATGCGATGGAGCCCTACGTCGCCATCGCCGATGTCAACGATCAGGGCGTGACCATTTATTCCTCGGCGCAGCACCCGTTCATGGTGCGCCACGACCTGAAATCAGTTTTCAATCTGCCGGTCAGCTCCGTTCGTTTGATCGTGCCGTTTGTCGGCGGCGGTTACGGCAGTAAATCGTACACCAAGATCGAGCCGCTGGTGGCAGCCTGTTCGTGGAAGGCGAAGCGGCCGGTAAAGCTCCAACTGACCGTCGAAGAAGCGATGCTCACTACGCGGAGCGATGATGCTTTCACGTGGATGCGCACTGCCGTCGATGCCCACGGCAAGATTATCGCGCGCCAGGCCAAAATCATGATGAATACCGGCGCCTATGCGGAGAACAGTCCGCTCGTCGTCGAGAAATCGACCAATCGTTGTGTGGGGCCTTACGCCATTCCCAACGTGCTGATCGAAAACTCGTCCTATTACACGAATACCGTGCCGGCCAGCTCCTATCGCGGTTTTGGCTGCGCTCAAGTGACGTTGCCAGGTGAATCGCAGATCGACGAGCTCGCCGCCAAGATCGGCAAGGATCCGTATGAATTTCGTTTAGCGAACGCAGCCAAGCCGGGCGAAGAATTTTTTCCCGGCATGCGGCCGTTCGACGGCACACTGAAGCAAGATTTGGAGACGGCGGCAAAAGCTGTGGGGTGGGGCAAGCCTCTGGAGAAAAACCATGGCCGCACGGTTGCGGTGTCCGGCAGCGACGCCGGCGCCTATCCGCTGACTTCGACGGCCATTCGCGTGCATGCCGACGGTTCCGTGACGATCATGACCGGCAGCACCGAGTTGGGGCAGGGCAGCCATACGGTGCTGCCGCAGATCGCCGCCGAAGAGCTCGGCGTGCCGTTCGAGAAAGTTCGCGTGGTTTCTTCGGATACGGCCATCACCCCTTACGATCGTTCCACCGGCGCGAGCCGCACCACAACTTTGATGGGCAGCGCGGTACTGGAGGCGAGCCGGGATGCGATTCAGCAAATGGTGGTGATGGCAGCCGATGTATTGAAGGTGAAACCCGAACAGATCCAGACGGTCCGTGGAGGTGTGCGTTGCGGTGAAGCGCAGTTGAGCTGGTCGGAGGTCATTTGCAAGTTCTACGCGCTCCCCGATGGCGAAGTGATCGGCCGCGCTTACATTCGCAAATCCGGCAAGTTTTCCGCTCTGCCGGTATTTTGGGAAGCGGCGGCCACCGGCTGTGAAATCTCCGTCGACGAGGAGACCGGCAAAATCAGCATGGAGAAACTGGCCACCGTCGGTGACGTCGGTCTCGCAATCAATCCAGCGCTCGCCGAAGGTCAGGACATCGGCGCGGCGACGATGGGCATGGGCATCGGTCTCTTTGAAGAGCTGGTTTACGAAGGCTCACAGCTCGTCAACGGGTCGATTTTGGATTATCGACTGCCGCGGTTTTCCGATCTGCCCAAGCAAGTCGAGCTACATCTGGTTCAGAATCAAGACGGCGTCGGCCCCTATGGCGCGAAAGGCGGCGGCGAAGCTTCTTTGAATTCGATGGCCGCCAACATCGCGAACGCCGTTGACCAAGCCGTCGGAGTGCGCATCCGCCAAGCTCCGCTTACGCCCGAGCGTGTCTGGCGCGCACTGAAAGAAAAAAAATCGAACATGGCGAATCGAGGATAAAAGATCGAGATTTGGTCAGCTCTGTTTCCGAACAATCCAAAATCTAAAATCTGAAATCGCAAATCATTATGATGCCTTTGCGAAAATTCACCATCCATCAGCCGAAGACGGTCGGGGAAGCATCCGAGATGCTCGCCGAATTCGGCGACAACGGCAGGCTTTACGCGGGCGGCACCGAGCTTTTGCTGGCGATGAAGCATGACCTGCTGCGCTATCAACACCTTGTGGACGTCAAAACGATTCCTGAGCTGAACAAGATCGAGTTGAAAAATGGGGCAGTAATGATCGGTAGCACCGCGACTCATCGCGCGATCGAACGCTCTGCTATCGTTAGACAAAATTTACCGGTGTTCGCCGAGATGGAAACCCACGTTGCCAATGTACGCGTGCGCGCGAGCGGAACCTTGGGCGGTAATCTCTGTTTTGCCGAGCCACACTCCGATCCCGCAACCTTGCTCGTCGCTCTGGGCGCCAAGGCTCAAATCCAGGGAAAATCCGGCTCGAAAACCATCGGCATCGAACGACTCATCACCGGTTCCTACGAAACTTCGCTAGCCGCGGACGAAATTCTCGCGAGTGTCGAGATTCCGGTCTTGTCGAAGACTCAGCGCGCTGCCTACCTCAAATTCCAACTCAAAGAACGTCCAACCTTAGGTCTAGCATTGGTGCTCGACGTGGAAGGTGACCATATTAAAAAATCGACTGCGGTGGTTGGCAGTGTTAGTGCTTTGCCGACACAATCTCAAAATGCCAATCAACTCCTGATCGGCTCCCGGGCGGAAGTTGAAAAGCAGCTAGCGGACGCCGGAGAAGCCCTTGCAGAGGCCGCTGACCCCGTCGACGATCTCGAAGGCAGCGCCGATTATAAACGTCACCTGATCGGCGTTTTCTTGCGAAGAGCATTCCTCAAAGCATTTTCTTAGTCCTGCACTCTATCTAGTTGTCCCTCGGGCTTCATGAGTTCGCGAGATTTAACCGCTGAGAATGTTGAACTACT
>DATBEY010000159.1:0-4651 GCA_036558765.1 Binatia bacterium
GGGTTTCTTCGACCGTGGCGCCATTAGCCTGCCGCGCCAAACCGGCCAAACTCATGATTGCCAGGACACAAACCGTTCTGAAGAAGGCGCTCCATTTTCTCATTTCAGCGGCGCTCCCAAGATTCCATTCTCACCCTCGCCGGCGCCTGCCCCGAGCCTTGTCGAACGGGCGAGCAGGGCTGAGGGCCGATCTCTTTGCTATTCTTTCTGCGCTTCACGAATTGCCCGCCAGACTTTCTCCGGTGTGAGCGGCAGAGTTTTTATGCGTGCGCCGGTACACCAAAAAATCGCATTCGCGACCGCGGGTGCGACCGGAATGATGCCGCCTTCACCTAGCCCCTTGGCGCCGTAAGGCCCGGGGCCGTTGCCATCCTCGATGAGAATCGACTCGAATTCATCGGGCACGTCGCCGAAGCTAGGCACTTTGTAATCGATCAGGGACGAGTTGATGATCTGTCCGCCCTCCCACTGGTACGCTTCGTAGAATGTGTGACCGAACCCCATCATGGCCGAGCCTTCGTCCTGTCCTTCGCACTGAAGCGGATGGATCGCTTTGCCCGCGTCCGCTGCGGTGACGTATTTTTCCACGTGAACTTTACCCGTCTCTCGATCCACCGAAACTTCCACCGCGCCGATGCCGATCTCCCAGAAAAGCGGATTGGCCGGAGTCGGCGCCATGCCGCTGTGGGCGTATCCGGTGCCCACCAGCTCGCCACCCTGATCTGCGAAATGCCGGTTGATCAATTCGCCATAGCTGATCTTTTTGCCGCCGGCGATCGCTTCACCATCTCGAAGTGTGATCGCCTCCTCCGGGCACTCGAAATGCTCCACCGCAAGCTCGACGATTTGGCGGCGGGCATCGCTGCCAGCCAGCTCCACCGCTTTCCCCATGACCGTAGTCGAACGGCTCGACCCTGTCGATCGATCGAACGGAGTGAACGCCGTATCGATGGGCCGGATCGTGACCCGCTCGAAGGGAACGCGGAGCTCTTCCGCGATGATCTGGCTCATGATCGTTTTGGCCCCTTGACCCAGCTCGGAAGTGCCGCACATAAAAACCACGCTCCCGTCCGCAAGCACGTGCACCGTCGATGTTGACGCCAACGGCGCCCCCGGGTCCGTCGTTCCGAAACCGACTCCACGGCCGTGTCCATCTTTCGAAACTGGACCATCCCAACCCAATTTATCGGTAACCAGCTTGAAACCTTTGCTCAGATCGGTGTCGAGCGGCCGATATTTCGGTCTCAGCTCTTCACCTTTCGCCACGAGATTTTTTCGGCGCAGCTCGACGGGATCCATGCTCAGTTTGTGCGCGAGCATATCCAACTGCGATTCCGTCGCCCAGGCGGTTTGCGGCCCGCCGATGGAGCGAAACGAAGCGGCTGAAACCGTATTGGTGTAGATGCAATAAGAATTGATCTTTAAATTCGGATAACGGTACGGGCCGAGAATCCGCGTCAATGTCCGCCCGGCAACGACGGGTCCGGTTTCCGCATAAGCGCCGGTATTCAGAAAGATATCGGCCTGCTTTGCGACTAATGTTCCATCCTTCTTGGCGCCGGTTTTGACTTTGCATTTGATCGCATGACGACGGCAAGTCACCATCGCCTCAGCAACCGAAGTGAGGACTCGCACGGGTCGCTGCGCTTTTCGCGCCAACGCCGCTACCAGTGGTTCGATCTTACCTCCCGACTTGCTACCGTAGGCGCCGCCGACGAAATTCACGTGTACCCGAACTTTGGAGAGCGGCATGCCAAACACCTGCGCGACGTCGGCGCGCACGCCGAAGGGATGGCCGGTGGAAGTCCAGATCGTGATGCCGTCATGATCGACCTGTGCGATGGCTGCGTGCGGTTCCATCGAGTAGTGATAGATCATCGGAAACTCAAATTCGTCTTCAACAATGACGTCCGCGTTGGCGAAACCTTTTTCCACATCGCCCTTGATCAATTCGTGACGCGCGCAAACATTCCGTTCGGCGAAATCGTGCAGGCGCGGCGCACCTTCGGCCATCGCCTCTTCGACGCTGATCACCGCCGGCAATTCCTCATAATCGATGTGAATTTTGCTCAATGCTTCTTCCGCCGTGGCGCGGTCCACGGCGGCTACCGCCGCAACCGGCTGTCCGGCGAAGATCACCCGCTCCAACGCGATCACCGGCTGGTCTTTGTTTTTGCCGCGCCCTATGTAAGGTCCGATATCGGCAAGGTCCTTGCTCGTCAGCACCGCGACGACACCCGGCATCGCCTCGGCTTCAGCCGTGTCGATGGAGCGAATGCGCGCGTGCGCGTAGGGGCTGCGTAAAAACTTACCTTCCACCATGCCAGGAACGATCAGATCGCCGGTATATTTTGCTCGGCCGGTGACTTTGTCCACGCCGTCGACGCGCGGAATGGATTGACCAACAATAGAAAATTTTCGGATACTTTCGCTCACTGCAGCCCCTTTCGGTCTGTCACAACGGCGCTAGCCCACGCCATGGACAACCCTCCGTATAACGAGCATGTGTTGCTGTCAAGATGATGGATCGTCTCTTGAGCAGTGATGGCCTTGATGCGATTCTTTCTTCGATCGATGGCGCAAGTAAGAACAAAATTTTTGCTCGCGATCCTTCTGGCTGGCGCGCTCTTCTGTTCGGAGGTTGCATGCCTGCTTCCACCAAAGACTTCAGAAAGTCCACCCCTCGTTGATCTGAGCCCCATTGATGTAGACCCGAAGCATCCCGAAAGGGCAGAGTTCGACGCCCTGACGCTGATGAGCGCTTTTCATTTATCATCCAGAGACAAGCGCTTCGGTGGCTTGTCCGGACTATCCATTGGGACGGACGGCAGACTCTACGCGATCTCGGACCATGGTTATTGGTTATCGGCTAGAATGGTCCAGGGTCAAAACGATGTACTGGTGAATCTCGTAGACTGGCAAATCGCGCCGCTGCTGACGCCGAGCGGGACACCGGTCACTGCCAACTTGCGAGATGCCGAGGCGTTGACCCGCCTTAAGGATGGATCATTTTTGGTTGCCTTTGAAGGTATTCATCGACTTTGGCGTTACGCTGCGCCGCCTCTTACGATGAAGTCAGTTCCCAACACGGTGCAAATTCCAGCCGAGATTTCACGAGCACCTGCCAATGGCGGCATGGAAGGCATAGCGAGTCTGCCCGATGGACGGCTTCTGATTTTAACCGAAGAATTCGCAAACCCAGACGGAAGCTTTAAAGGATGGCTAACGGATGCCGAGCGTACTGTCGAATTATCGTACGTGCCGACTCGCGGGTTTCACGTCACCGACTGTGCCGCGCTCGATAATGGCGATGTGCTCGTCCTGGAACGGCGCTACGTTCCTGTCGGCATCTTGTCCGCGCGCGTGACGCTGGTCAAAGGCGAAGATCTGCGACCGGGAGCCATGCTCATGGGAAAAGAGCTGTTGAAGCTCGAGCAGCCCCTTGCTGCCGAAAACTATGAAGGTATTGCAGTTGAGCGGATGGCCAAAGGAACAGTCATCTTCGTCATCTCCGATGACAACTACAGCTCTTTCGAGCAAACTTTGCTGCTGCAGTTTCTCCTGCCCGACGCCGCAAATCAGCCGTTGACATCTCATATTGGCCCGTAGTTAGTTTGATCGCAAAATGGCTTCGATCGAAAAGACGTTTTTCGTTACGGCAGTGCGGCGCTGCCTACTCAGGGTCGTCGGTCTAAACCGGTTCCGAGTCCTTCGCTACTCGGCCTTCGGCGGATACTCAGGAATCCGGCCATCCGGGGTAACGGCCAAAGACCGTCTAACGCGGGATGGTCACCACTCAGGGATGCGGAGTTTTCATTCTCTGTAGGCGCGCGCAAAGCTCATGAATCACTTCGATGAACGAAGATAGCGCGGTAGGAATTTACTCCGACGGCTATTTGCGCAATTTCTCCGCGCAGGTGTTTATGCATTTCGGCGTCACGGAAGCAGACGCGGCGCTGGCTGCCGATGTGTTGGCCAAGAGCGATCTCCGCGGCATCGATTCTCACGGCATCGCACGGCTGCATACTTATTTTGAGATGCTCGAGCTCGGCAGAATCAATCCCAAGCCAAATATCAAAATCGTCCGCGAAAAAGCCAGCGTCGCGACGTTAGACGGCGACAACGGTTTGGGTTTGGTCGTGGGCCCTAAGGCCAATGAGATCGCCATGGACAAGGCCGAGCAGCATGGCTCCGGTTGGGTGAGCGTCTGCAACACGAATCACTTTGGATTCGCCGGCTACTATCCATTAAAAGCGCTCGAACGCGACCTGATCGGCTGGGCCATGACCAACTCGACCAAGCTCGTCGCCCCCCTCTGGGGCGCGGAGCGAATGCTCGGCACTAATCCGCTCGCGATCGCTTTTCCGGGCTACAAAGAGCCGCCGATCGTCATCGATATGGCAACCAGCGCGGTCGCCTACGGCAAGATCGAAATCGCGTTGCGCAAAAAAGACCCGGTGCCGAAGGGTTGGATCATCGACAAATACGGCAGCGACACGACCAGCCCGCAAGACATGATCGATGGCGGCGCGCAGTTGCCCCTCGGCTCGGATCGCCAGATGGGCGGTCACAAGGGCTACGGGCTAGCGTCCATGGTCGACATACTTTGCTGCGTTCTGAGCGGCGCCAACTGGGGACCCTTTGCACCGCC
>DATBEY010000160.1:0-3018 GCA_036558765.1 Binatia bacterium
GTGGTGAGTCGTCTTTCGAATCTCGAGCCCGATCTGTGGGGCAAAGAGTGGGGAAGGATGGGATCGAAATACGAGTCCTTGGCGCGGGAACAAGAAAATCAGGGAAGGAGCGAGGAAGCCGGCGCGACTTACTATTTGGCCTACGAGTATTTCCGGATTGGGCGGTATCCGGTGCCGAGCAGTCCGGAGAAGATGAACTGCTACAAAGGGGCCCTGCGCACATTTCTGAAAGCCGCGCCGACCATGAAACCGCCTCTCGCACGGGTGGAAATTCCGTTCGAGGGAAAGAAGATCGTCGGCTATTTACAGATTCCCAGAGGAACCGATCGGCCGGCGGTCGTGATGCACTGGGGCGGCGTCGACGGTTGGAAAGAAGACCGCCGGAGCAATAGCGATGTCCTACTCCAGATGGGCCTCGCGTGCTTTACCATCGACATGCCGGGAGCCGGCGAGAATCCTTGCCTGGGCAGCGATCTCAACGCCGAGCGGACGTTTTCAACAGCCATGGACTATCTTGAAACGCGCAAAGACATTGATGGGAAACGGATCGCCTGCATGGGCGGGAGCTTCGGCGGATATTGGGCGGCTAAACTGGCGCATGTCGAAGCCAAGCGCTTACGTGGAGCGGTGAACTGGGGCGCGGGAATTCATCGGACATTTCAGGAGGAGTGGCTCCGCCCGGCGTTGACCTTAACGGCATCGCAATATCTCATGGGGCCCGCCAGTCTGCTCGATGCGCGCGCGTACATATTCGGCGCCAAAACACTCGAAGAAACGCTCAAGATTGCGCCAAGCTTATCTTTGGTGGAGCAGGGCTTAATCGACCAGCCGTGCGCGCCGCTGCTTTGCATCAATGGCAAGGAGGATGATCAACATCCGATCAGCGATCTCTACCTGCTCGCGGAGCATGGAACCCCTAAGGATCTGCGCATTATTGCCGGCGCCGGACACATGGGCCGCAAGCGAGGCGAATCAAACGACGAAGTGGTTAACATAATCACGCGCTGGCTCAAAGAAAAATTATCCTGAGAGTGGGGAGGAACCATGGCACGGATTGCTACGATCACCAAAAAAGAAGATCTGGCACCACAAGACCAGAAGGTTTACGACGCCATTGCCCAGAGCCGCGGTGTGGTCGGCGGGCCTTGGCTGGCATTGCTGCACAGCCCGGAGTTGACGCAGCGCACCATGCACCTGGGCAGCTATATCCGCTTCGAATCGACTCTGGACCATAAAGTCGTGGAGTTTACCGCCCTGGTGGCGGCCCGGGAGCTGGAATGTAAACATGAGTGGGCTGCGCATATTATGCATGGACAGAAAGCCGGGATTTCCATGGAAACCATTCGCGCGGTTTATCAGAAAAAGGGTACCGAGAGCTTTTCTTCAGAAGAGGCGCAGATTGTCAGCTTCGTGCGCGAAATAATTCATAGCCATCGGGTCAGCGAATCGAATTTTCAGGCGATCTATGGCCGCTTCGGAGAGAAGGGCATGGTCGAGCTTACCGCGACGATCGGCTACTATGCGATGCTCGCTTGTACGCTCAACACGTTTGACGTCTATACATTTACGCCGCCGGAAGATCTGAAGATTTGAATTGTCCCATAAAGAGCGGAGGACGCATTCTCGATAACGTTCCGCTACTCGCGGGATCGGTAAACCGACCATGCTAAGTCGGCAGGGAGAATCGCTGCCGTAGCGAAAGATAGGGGCTCGGCGCTACTCGGATCATCCTGCGCGTGCTGCTAGACAGGATCGAAAGGAGTCAGTATGAAACTAAAAGAACAAGTTGCGCTCATCACCGGCGCGGGAAGAAACATCGGCAAAGCGATGGCAAAACTTTTCGCGTCGGAGGGCGCAAAAATCGCGGTTGCGGAAGTTCACGAGGGCCGCGGCCAAGCGGTGGTGGACGAGATCAATCGAGCCGGTCATGAAGCGATGCTGGTGCTCGGCGATGTCTCCAAAGCCGACGATGTGCAGGTGATGGTCAAAAAAGTAGTCGCTCGGTTCGGCGCAATCGACATTCTCGTCAATAATGCGGCCCTGACGGATCACGCCACGATCTTGGACAGCAAGGAAGAGGAATTCGACCGGGTCATCGCCGTCAGTCTCAAAGGTCCGTATCTCATGACCAAGTACGTCGCCGACGAAATGCGCAAGCAAGGGCGCGGCGGCAAGATCGTCAACTTCGGCTCGACCTCGGGTATGATCGGGCGATTCGACGGTATTGCTTACGCGGCGGCGAAAGCCGGGGTCATCAATATGACTCGGGCCATGGCGGTGCAGCTCGCGCAATACAAGATTCGCGTCAATTGCCTGGTGCCGAACCGCTCGGGGTCGCCGGTCGGTTACGATGACGATGTGGCGGGTAACCGAACCTTTCAAAATCTTGCCGGTCGCTTAGGAACTGCCGACGATCAAGCCAAAGCGGCGTTGTTTCTGGTCAGTGAAGATTCAGACTTCATTTATGGCCACCCGCTCGTCGTCGATGGCGGTGTCATGGCAACGGCGAATTTTCCCCGGGAACAGTTTCAGAAATAGTTCGACAAACTCCGTTCGATCGTTCTAGGGGTTCAAGCGCGTTCAAATCGATTATGCGGCCGAATTGCGAATCAATGACGCTTCGTCTAAGGTAGATAAAAGTAAACAGCTTCAGTACTGCAGCGAAACGGCGTGAACGGTTAAACCTCGTCTCACATTCGGCGAGACGCAGTGCGTGTCGCTTTGGCGCGAGGGCACCCTAACACTCAACGGCTGTAAACTCATGACGAGTATCAAAGCCATACGCTGGCTCGATCACTGGATCGGAATTCCCATTTGTTTTGTCTTGACGGCGATACGCCGTTTAAGCGGCATTTCAAAGCGTAAGCCGCTGCCCGTCGTGCGCGCCATCGTATTCGTTAAATTTGTAGAGCAAGGCTCGACGGTTCTGGCGTGTTCCGCGATTCGCCGCGCCATCGATCTGGTCGGGCGGAACAATGTCTATTTCTTGGTGTTCCAAGAGAACCGATTCATTCTTGA
>DATBEY010000161.1:0-3575 GCA_036558765.1 Binatia bacterium
GGGAAAACACAAGCAAGAATATGCGCTGTTCGCGCTCGCTAACGCCTCACCTCTGCTATCCACCAGCTCAAAAGCCGCGGCCCGTGCGATTGTGGAGGCGTGCCGTTACGGCAAGGCGGAGATCACGATCACTCCGCAAGCTCGTCTGCTGCGCATCTTGAATGGTCTTTGCCCTAGTTTTGTTGCAGAAAGTTTTGGAATTGTGAATCGGGCATTACCCGGGGCGAGCCAAGAGCCCGACGGATACATCGCAAAACCAGGCGGGGCGAGCCGTTCAATGCTCGCTCCAGCGTTGCTGACACGATCTTCGGACGCCGCGGCTGCGCGGAACAATGAGGTCCCGGCAGAAATGGCAATCGACTCGCTGCCGCGCGGCGCACAAAGATAAGCGAGCGAGCACCAGCGGATAGCGGATCTGCATGACCATCGACTTTGTGCGCGGCACATTTATATTCCGGCTAATCTACGCGTATCTGCTCCTTGGCATTGTCCGCGCGGCGCGCATTTATTCGCGGGTCGCAACTGCCAACTTCTAAGGGGTTTGCATGGATGCCATCGAATTTCTGATGAAGGATCATGATACCGTGAAAGCACGCTGGCCGCGGCGAACACGTATGATGAGATGAAGCTGCCTTCGCGGAAATTTGCCCCATTCTTCAGAGCCATACTTATGTCGAGGAACGGTTCTTTTACCCTAGGTTCGAGAACCATGAGCAGCTGACGCGGGCAAGATAATCGTGTTCGCTTAATCGGACATCTCGCGCCGTTTCTTCGGGCCTTTCGCTGACAGAAAATGACCGGCCGGAGGAAACTTACTTAATCGACTCGTTTTTTTTTCTCCTATTGATGGCATTCACCTTGCTCGAGTAAACCATCAAGATTTTTTTGGAGGTGATTCATGGACGCATTGCAATTACTCAGGCAGGACCATCAAGCGGTCAAGGATCTTTTCGAGCAGGTGGATGGTGCGGAAGACGGCAAACAGCGGAAACGGATATTCGACCAAATCGACACACAGCTGAACATTCACGCCCACATAGAGGAAACCGTCTTCTATCCCGAGATGCGGAAGATCGAAGAGCTGAAAGAAATGGTGGAAGAAGCCTTGCAAGAGCATCAGGAGGTTAAAACGTTGCTGGAAGAAATCGAGGGACTCGATCCGGAAGGCGAAGAGTTTAGCGCGTCCCTGGAGGAGCTGATCGAAAACGTGGAACATCATGTGGCGGAAGAAGAAGATGAAATGTTTCCAAAAGTACGCGAACAATGCGATCAGGCTGCGTTGGATCGGCTTGGCGATCAGCTGGAATCGGCTAAAGGGAAGCAACAGCGGCAAGCGGTCTGATGTTTGCGGACAAAAAATCTGCACCTCGCGCTGATAACGCTCCCTCGGAAAGGAGGTGAACGACGTATGGCAAAACAAGATTGCGCTCACGAGGACTGTGATTGCACGGTTGAAGAAAGCAAGGGCGTTACCCGAGAAGATGAAACATTCTGCAGCAGTTACTGCGCCCAAGCCGGATCGAAAAGTTCCGACGAGTGTCAGTGCGGTCACGAGGATTGTACTTGATCATGCGGCGATCTCGAGTGCACGTACGCGCTAGCAGAGATCATTAACAAGGAAAGGGGTAGTTTATGGCAGGTAAAAATACTTCGGCATTTGGCATTTATCCTAACCGGGCAGCATTGGAGATCGGCGTTCAGGCCTTGAGAGATGCGAATTTTCGTTCCGAGGATATATCGTTGCTTTTGCCAGAGAACGTAGGCAGTAAGGATTTCGCTCACGAAAAGGATTCCAAGGCTCCTGAGGGAGCGACGACGGGCGGGATCGCCGGCGGAGTCGTCGGCGGTGTTCTCGGCTGGTTGGTCGGGATCGGCGCGCTCGCGATTCCGGGACTCGGCCCCTTCATAGCCGCTGGACCCATTATGGGTGCCCTGGCAGGATTGGGCGCCGGCGGTGCGACGGGCGGAATTGTCGGCGGTTTAATAGGTCTGGGCATTCCGGAATACGAAGCTAAACGGTACGAAGGCAGAATCAAAGAGGGCGGCATTCTAGTTTCCGTACACTGTGACAACTCCGATTGGACGCGCAAAGCGAAAGACATTCTCGAGCGCACAGGAGCTGAGGATGTCTCTTCCACCGGAGAAGCCGGTGCTGACTTCGACGAGCACGACAAACCGCGACCTCGCACCGACGTTGTTTAGCTGACTCTCAATGAAGGTCCGTGGTCAGAACACTTCGGGATCGGCAGGGATTCAGAATATCTCGCGCAGGGCCCTCCGGGCGGCAAAATGGCCGCACATTCCGTGCACACCGCCGCCCGGCGGCGTTGAAGCCGAGCACAGGTAAAGGCCCTTTTTTGAAGTAGAGTAAAGCTTGCGGTTCGGCCGCAAAAAAAGTTGCCGAATGTCGGGGGCGCCGCCATTGATGTCGCCCCCGACAAGGTTAGAGTTGCGCCGCTCGAGCTCGGCGGGCGGCGCAATAGTACGGGCGAGAATACAATCGCGAAATCCCGGCGCAAATCGCTCGATTTGAGTTTCAATACTTTCGGTCATATCGCGCGCGCTGCCATTGGGAACATGACAGTAGCCCCAAAGGGTGTGCTTCCCACTGGGAGCGCGCGAATCATCAAACAAGCTCGGTTGTACGATTAATACGAATGGCCGTGGCGCGTGATGACCGTTCCAAGCTGCCGCTTCGGAAGCCGCGATTTCCTCGAGAGTTCCGCCCAGATGGATCGTGGCTGCAAGGGCGCACTCGGGCGCTTTCCAGGGCACGGGAGCCGAGAGTGCCCAATCGATTTTATAAGCGCCCATGCCATAGCGAAATCGCGATAACCTCTGGCGATATCCAGGCGCCAACCGCGCGCCGGCTATCGTTGTCAATTGCCGTGGCGTGAGATCACAAAGTACGGCGCGCGACTGCGGCAGTTCTTCCAGGTCCTCTACAGAACGTCCTAACACGATCTCTCCACCCAGTGACAAAAAATATGCACCCAAGGCCTCAGCGAGATGTTGCGCGCCGCCGCGTACCAGCGGCCAGCCAAAGGCGTGCGCGGCAGCTCCTAAAACTAGGCCGAATGCTGCTGATCCGAAACTATTGAGCGGTAACATTGAATGTGCCGCGATGCCGGCGAACAGCACTCGCGCGCGCAATCCGCTAAAATGCGCCGTTGCGAAACGGCGTGCCGGTTGTATCGCTGAATAGCCGAATCGAACCAGCTGCAGTGGATGACGCGGCGCGTGCGGCGGGGCCAAAATGTCGGCGTCCAAACCATCCCAACAGTCAGCCAGCCAGCCGAAGACTTTTCGGTATGCGGCTGCGTCCTGGCTCAAACCCCGCATAGTTTCATTCACGGAGCGGTGGAGCAAAACAGCGCCACCGTCGTCGAGAGGATGCGCCAGAGGCACCGGTGGCTCGATCCACTCCAAGCCGTAATTGTGCAGGGGCAATGTGCGAAAAAATGGCGAGCCAATAGCCAAAGGGTAAACCGACGAACATAGGTCATGCGTGTATCCAGGCAAAGTCAGCTCTGCTGAACGGACACCGCCGCCGAGGGATGGATTGGCTTCGAATA